>JAGVDA010000408.1 GCA_020058975.1 Thermosynechococcus sp. WC_1
AAGCTGCTCAACTCCAGCTTTCCTATACCCGCATTACGGCACCCACCGCAGGGCGCATTGGTCGGAAAAGTGCCGAAGTCGGTCAGCGTGTGCAGTCCGGTAGCCAACTCATGGCGATCGTCGATCCGCAGGTATGGGTAACTGCCAACTTTAAAGAAACCCAGCTTGAGCGCATTCAGCCTAAAGAATCTGTAGAAGTCAAGCTTGATGCGTTTCCAAAACACGCATTTCTAGGCCATATCGAAAGCGTTTCCCCTGCATCAGGGGCGCAATTTTCACTCTTGCCGCCCGACAACGCCACAGGGAACTTTACCAAAATTGTTCAGCGCATCCCGGTCAAGATTATCCTTGACCCCAATAGCATAAAAGGCTTTGAGTCTCGCATTAGCCCAGGGATGTCTGCTGAGGTGAGCGTTACCATTCCATAGACTAGACCTCTTGCACGAATACGACCCTCTCCCCCTTCGACAAGCTCCCTTCGACAAGCTCAGGACACAGCAGGGCAACGCCCAGCCCCTCTCCCAGAACGGGCGAGGGGAGCCGGAATTAGCCCTTCTCCCCTAGTGGGAGAAGGGTTGGGATTGATGTAAGAGGTCTACTTTAGACTTTCAGAATTCTGTGCTTCATCCTCTCGGCAGTAACGCTTATGGCTTCCACAAACTCAGCACCCTTTCAAACTCAGCCACCCGTTGCCCCCAGCGTATCGATCAAAAGCTGGATTGGCGTTATTGCTGCCATGCTGGGTGCGTTTATGGCAATTCTGGATATCCAAATTACCAACTCTTCGCTGAAGGAGATTCAGGCGGCACTGGGAGCCACCCTCGAAGAGGGTTCCTGGATTTCAACCTCCTACCTTGTGGCTGAAATTGTGGTCATTCCCCTCACGGGCTGGCTTGCACGAGTCTTTTCAACGCGGCGTTATCTGCTGGTGAATGCGAGCCTATTTCTATTTTTTTCAATCTGCTGTGCGTGGTCTTGGAATCTCTACTCCATGATCGGCTTCCGCGCCCTGCAAGGGTTCACGGGTGGAGTCCTCATTCCTATGGCTTTTACCATTGTGCTGACTACCCTTGCCCCAGCACAACAGCCCGTCGGCCTTGCTATTTTTGGCTTGACGGCGGTTTTTGCCCCCACCATTGGCCCCACCATTGGGGGCTGGCTCACCAATAATTTTGGCTGGGAATACATTTTTTATCTCAACCTCGTGCCAGGGCTGTTGCTCATTGCTGGGGTCGCCTACGGCATTCCTGCCCGTCCCATGCAGCTTAAGCTCCTCAAGCAGGGTGATTGGTGGGGTATTTTAGCAATGGCAGTTGGCCTAGGCAGCATCCAGATTGTTTTAGAAGAAGGGAGCCGCAAGGACTGGTTTAACTCCGCTTTTATTGTGCGACTAACCATCATTGGCGCTGTGTTTTTAGCCGTATTTTTCTGGATTGAGTTGACGAGATCGCAGCCTTTCATCAACCTGCGCCTCTTCAAGCGGCGCAACTTTGGCTTTACCTCAATCATTAGCCTTGCCTTAGGGCTAGGGCTATACGGCTCTGTTTATATTCTGCCGCTGTATCTGTCTCAAATTCAGGGCTACGACCCCATGCAAATTGGGGAGGTCATTATGTGGGCGGGGCTACCGCAGCTTTTTGTGGTGCCCTTTGTCCCCAAATTAATCCAGCGCTTTGATATCCGTCTTGTCATGGCAGTGGGGATAAGCCTATTTGCCATTAGCTGCTTCATGAATGCTGGCATGAGCGCTGACACAGGCATGGATCAGCTGCGCTGGTCACAAATTGTGCGGGCATTAGGGCAACCCCTGGTAATGATACCGCTGTCCTCTGTTGCCACCAGCGGCATCGAAAAAGAACAGGCGGGTTCTGCGTCAAGCTTATTTAACATGATGCGAAATTTGGGTGGCTCGATTGGCATTGCGGCTCTAGCCACTATTGTGCTTCAGCGCGAAAAGTTGCACTCCAACCGAATTGGGGAGGCTGTTTCAATGTTTAGCGCTGCCACACAGCAGCGCCTAGATCAGATGACTCAGGTTTTTCTGAGCCAGGGCTTTTCACCAGAGATTGCCCATAACCAGGCGATCGCCTCCATTGACAGCATCGTGCGCCGTGAAGCCTACATCATGGCCTACAACGACTGCTTTTACTTCATTGGCTGTACGCTGCTCCTGAGCGGACTGACCGTTATCTTCTTAAAAAAGACACAGGTCGTTTCCGGTTCAGGCGGTCATTAAATTCTTCAGCACTACTCTAAAATATCTAGGCGTACCGAAGAAACGCCAGAGCTAACCGTACCCAAAATTTGAGCTGCACCACGCGAGAGGTCTAAAACGCGATCGCCCACAAAGGGTCCACGGTCATTAATGCGAACAACCACAGAGCGACCATTATCAAGATTGGTCACGCGCACCTTGGTTCCAAACGGCAAATAGCGATGGGCAGCGGTGAGCGCATACTGGTTAAAGACTTCACCATTGGCGGTGTAGTTGCCGTCAAACCCAGGGCCATACCAAGAGGCCAGCCCCTGCACTTGAAAGCGAATGGGGCCCATGGCCAGAGTCTGTACATCCTTTGGCTTAGGCATTCCCTCAACGGTTTTAAGGGGGGCAGCATTGCCCAACTGATAGCGAAGTCGATTTGCAACTTGCAGAGCATCTTTTGCAGCGTCTTTACTGGCGCTGGGCAACTGCGTATTGTGAGCCGTCACTTCAATCAGGTGCTGGTTATTAGCCTGCACTAAATAGCTTTGGCGTTTTTCGCTCCAAACCACCTTAATAGAATTTGCAATGGCCTGAGCATCGTTGCCTGATGCTGCTAACTGATTGAGCTTTCCGGCAATGGTGGTTGCACGCCAAATCGGGTCAGCAACCGTCTTTGAAGAGGAGTTTGCGATCGCCGCAAGCTTAGAAGGGTCTAATTCAGCGGTTGCAACTTTAACTCCCTCAGGGTTTGTAGCACTTTGCTCAGCACCCAAAAAAGTAACGATGGGGATATTACGGACGTAAACCGTCGTTGCCTGTCGCCCGTTTTTTTGATGCACCATCACCCGTGCAACAGCAGGCTCAGAAGCTGTAGAAAGAGACTGGCGCTCTCCTACTTTTGTGGCGCTGGCGGTCTGCACCTGTTGTGCAATCTTTGTCGCAGTATCAGAAGCAGCCTGCGCTGAACTAGAAGAAGGTTGGTTTGCAGTGTTATGCTGCTCAGGGCTTGCATCACTAGAAGTTATTTCGCCAGCGACCGTCACGGTCAAAGCTGCGGCAAGGCCGGTCAAAATTATTTGATTCATAGATCGTCCGTTGAGGAGGGCAGTGTTGAGAACCGAGTTGGGGTATTCACAAAAACGCCTTAGCGTCTTTTTCTAACTCGTACTCGTTCCGAATTCGCTCTTTACTACCGGAACAGTCTTACCCTATCATGGCTTGTCTGGCTCGGGGATCAGGGTATTCCCTGAAGGGATCCAACATAGGCCATGACACATAGTCGAGGATCCCCCCAAAACTGAACAGGTCAACTTAGGCCAAATCCCCTCACTAACTAACTTTGAGATGATTCTTAATGACTCTCTCATTCATTAATATTTCTTATAGTTTTTTAGATTAGCATTTGATTTTTTGAACATTTTTCTGTCTCAAGAGAGTGGTTAAATTGCGCTTTCACTGGCACGATTCAAAATGATTCCCCTCACTGCGTAAAAATACGTGGGTCTAAGGGACTAATTTGCGTATTTTTACGCAGCGCGCAGAAATCGTGTAGGGCGATGTATCAGAGCAAAAGCCGAATGGAGAGGCTGTCTAGAGATAAAATACTCTCTGGCCTTAAGGATCTAATGTCTACTCTATATATGGGCATTAGATTCTGCCTTCAGTTTTTATATATAGCCAAATTTACTCACTAAGGGTTTAACCACACATTCCTATGGATTATCGTGACGCTGGGGTCGATGTTGAGGCGGGGAGAGATTTTGTCCGTCAAATTAAGGGAATGGTAGAGCGCACGGCGCGCCCAGAAGTGTTAGGTGGTTTAGGCGGGTTTGGTGGACTCTTTCGCTTACCTAAAGGCTATGACGAACCCATTTTAGTTTCAGGCACCGATGGCGTTGGCACCAAGCTGAAGTTAGCCCACGAACTCAATCAACACCGTACCGTTGGCATTGATCTAGTCGCCATGTGTGTCAATGACGTGTTGACCTGTGGAGCAGAGCCGCTGTTTTTTCTAGACTATGTGGCGACGGGTAAGCTAGAGCCACAGCAGTTAGTGCAGGTGGTAGAAGGTATTGCCAAGGGCTGTGAACTATCAGGCTGTGCCCTTTTAGGAGGAGAAACGGCAGAAATGCCTGGTTTCTACCAGCCCAATGAGTATGATTTAGCTGGGTTCTGCGTCGGCATTGTCGAAGAGCGCAATCTGCTAGACGGCGCTCGCATTCAAAAGGGAGACGTGGCGATCGGCTTAGCCAGTAGCGGCGTGCATAGTAATGGCTATAGTCTGGTTCGCAAAATTGTGAAAGATGGCGGCTTTAACTGGGGCGATCGCCCCACCCTCTTCAACGGACAATCTTTAGGGGAAGTGTTTCTCACCCCTACGCAACTCTATGTCAAAGCAGTTTTGGCAGCGCGGGCTTCGGGTCTAGAGATTCACGGCATGGCACACATTACAGGGGGTGGCCTACCCGAAAACCTGCCGCGATGTTTGGGTGCAGATCAGGCGATCGCCCTAGACATAACAGCATGGCCTACCCCGCCTGTATTTCAATGGTTAGCCGAAGCAGGCGACGTTTCCCCTACAGCCATGTTCAACACCTTTAACATGGGGATTGGCTTTGTTGTGATTGTCCCTGCAACCCAGTCAGCACAGGTGATATCCTGGTTTAGCAGTCAGAAAATTAACGCCCATGCGATCGGTCGCGTCACCTCTGGCAATCAAAACCTAATCGGGCTTCCCGATTAGCCGAGTTAAAAGAAGTCCATTTCTTATTGGGAATCATTGCGCCAAACTGATTCCCAATCTGGGCAAATGTTACTCTCCTCAACGCCATAGGGATGCATTGCGCAAACCAACACATTTCCGCCGTAGGCTTCGCCATGATAGTGATTACAGCCAACACAATTGGGATGATCTTGTAGAGCAGGCGTAACGGTCTGCACAAAAGGGCGACTCGTATCACTAATAATGCCTTCAACCTCACCCAGCCAATCGATGACTGGCTCTAGATAAAAATCTAAGGCGACCTCAATCTCAACAGAAACATCCTCAATCTCTTTAACCAGGGTTTCACAGCCCTGATAAATCAGATTGCCCATCCATACTGTGGTTTCGTCAATTGCCTTGTAAAAATCGTTCATTTTCAACACCTAAGCGCTGCCATGAGCAAGCTACAAAACCCATCAAAACAATGCTGATTTAACCTCAAGACTTAGTCAGCTTTGGGTTCAACATCTTCAATAGACAAAATCTCGATTTTTTGGGGCTTCTCACCCTCTGGCACAGACCCAGTTGAGCTAGGTGCTTGAGGCATCCAAATGTCAAAAAACTTTGAGGCTTCGCCCGCCGTATCTTCGCCACGACGAATTAAATCATCCGCCAGCGCCTGAGCCTTGCCCTGAATGTCTCCTGCCTGTTCGCCAGCATAAGATGCTAAACCGACACCCAAGTAAAACGCTTTCTTAAAGGTATCTGTCAGATTTTCCATTGCTCGCTCAAACCCCTCTAAATGCAGTGTTTACGGCGTCAAAGCGACCTTTCTAAAAAGGCGACCCGGAGTCCACGCCTGTTACAAGCATCCCGTATTGCTGCTACCTTCCGGTTCTGACAAAGTTGAGGCGTTGTTACCGCATGGGTCCGAGTCTATAACCAGTCTAGCATCGTTCTGGTGCTAGAGAGTAGCACGATGCTAAAATTCACGGGTAGAAACCTTAAAATTCCGTTCTTCAGGTTAGCTTAACTGCGCTAAGTTTTATGGACTATCTCAAGCTTGATACTGTTTATTTCGACCCAAAAATCGTCTGTGCGTAAACTTCAGGGTAGACTAGCCTCGACTCGTCCAGAACAGGGTGCCTCCATGACTCAACCCGTAGCCGATGAACAGGCACTCTCTCCGCTCGATAGGCTATTGTGGGCCATTATTGGCTTACTTTTAACCATCAGCGGCGTTTTTATTGAGGTTTCGATTCCTCTGCCTCAGCTCATGTGGCCAATTGACTGGAGCAAGGTGCAGACCTACTCTCTCGGCGTAACGCTACAGGTGGGAGCCGTGTTGTTAGTGGGCTGTATGGCAGGCCGAAATGCAGCAACGCTCTCGCAAATTGCATACTTGGCATTAGGGTTAAGTGGTCTCCAGGTTTTTGCTCACGGTGGTGGGCTAATGTACTTAAAGGAGCCTACCTTTGGCTACCTTCTAGGATTTCTGCCTGCTGCCTGGGTTTGCGGCACTTTTGCCTTTCGACAGCGACGAC
>JAGVDA010000369.1 GCA_020058975.1 Thermosynechococcus sp. WC_1
CCCAGAGATCGATGCTAAGTCAAACAGGGCGCAATGCCTTGCGCCCCTACAGCACCAAGATTTTGTCCTTTACCCCCAATGCCAGCGATGACCACCGCAAAATCAACCTTGATGCCAAACCGTACTGCTGCCAACCAGTCTGCCGCCAGTCGTTCGTCCTTCCTCGATATTTCTCAACTTTCCAAGGTTTATCCTACGTCTGAAGGGCCTTTTACTGTTCTAGAAGATGTCAACCTTCAAGTCGCAGAAGGTGAGTTTATTTGCGTCATCGGTCACTCCGGCTGCGGAAAATCGACGCTGCTGGATATGGTGTCTGGGTTTAACCATCCCACTGCTGGAACGGTCTCCTTGCGTGGGCAGTCCATTGTCAAACCTGGTCCCGATCGCATGGTGGTGTTTCAAGGTTACGCGCTTTTGCCGTGGTTGACGGCCTTTGAAAATATCTATCTTGCAGTCGATTCGGTCTGGCCTAACAAACCAGAAGCTGAGAAGCGATCTATTGTGCGTGAACACTTGGCGATGGTGGGCTTAGAAGAAGCGGCAGATAAGCGACCGCCTCAAATCTCTGGCGGCATGAAGCAGCGGGTGGCGATCGCCCGTGCCCTCTCCATCCGCCCTGAGGTGCTGATTTTAGACGAACCCTTTGGCGCACTGGATGCCATCACCAAAGAAGAGCTGCAAGAAGAACTGCTCAAGATCTGGAACGATCATCGCTGCACCGTGCTGATGATTACCCACGATATTGATGAGGCATTGTTTCTCGCAGATCGCCTCGTGATGATGACCAACGGCCCCGCCGCCAACATTGGCGAAATTATGACTATACCCTTCGGCAGACCCCGCGATCGTGCCCGAATTATGGAAGATCCGCAGTATTACAAACTGCGAAACTACGCCCTAGACTTTCTCTATAACCGCTTTGCCCATGACGATGTGGGCTAACACTCTATGACTAAAATTCACCCTTAGATGTAACGCATGATGCTGAAAACTAACTTAGGTAAAGGAATTCTGATTGCCATCCTTTTGTTAGGGATAATAGTGACTCTATCGGTTTGTCAACCGTTCCGTAGTTCTGACGACAACGATGACAGAGAGGAAAAGACAGAGCAAGAACAAAAAGACAAAAAAGATGATGACAATGAAGAGGGCAAAAACAAATCTAAGAAAGATGATGATGAGCGATGAGTTCACTACCCACGACAGTAATCAAGAAGCCTAGACTCAATTCTGCTTTTCAACGATTGATGTCGGTTCATTGGTGGATGGCAGGCTGCTACCTGATTGTGTTTGTCGTCGGTACTTTGATGGCGCAGCTCCCCAGAACCGACTTCCGCAACCTGCTCTACGATTTCCATAAGTCGATTGGGGTGTTAACGATGGCGCTGCTCACCTGGCGCATTTTGACGCTAATTCAGGTGATGCGGAAGAAATATGCAAGACGGCTTCCTAAGTTCTCGCCGCAGTGGCTTAAGAATTTTGCGCTGCATACGCTGATGTATGTCTTGATGTGGGCGGTACCGATCGCCGGATTTCTCTTGTCTAATTCCTATCGCCCGAATAATGTCAAATTTTTTGGGCTGGTATTACCGGAGCTTTTTCCGCAAAATGAGGCAATGGTCGATGTAGGACGGGCGCTCCATTTCTGGCTTGCCTACACGTTTCTTGCATTCATCACGCTCCATCTCATGGTTCAACGGAACGTTGTTAAAGCAAACTTACGGCGGCTTAAAGGTTTCCTCAAAAAGAACCGGAATCCTTCGCAATAAAAGGTTATGAACTAGAATCATCCTTAGTACTGCGGTACTGCAAGCAGTCTCCCTCATAAATTGGGGTCTATTGCACTGAAGATTTCTATTTCATTTTATGACCTCAAAATCCTATGATGAATGCCCTTGGCACGTTATTAATTCCCCTTGCTCCCTTATTGGCGACCGAAGTGGATGTAGATCATGCACCCTTAGTCTTGGCAGCGGTCTTACTCAGCTTAGTGATCATCTATCTTGCCAGTAAAATTGGCGGCGAACTGTCTCGACTCATAGGCTTCCCCCCTGTGCTTGGAGAACTGATTGGGGGTGTAGTGGTGGGAGCCTCTGCCCTTCATCTGCTGGTCTTTCCTGAAAGTGGGGCGATCTCCGCTGATTCCGTCATCATGACCATCCTTCACTGGATGAGTCCTCTCACCTCAGAGGGGATGGCCTCTGTGTTTGAAAGCCAAGGGGAAGTTGTTTCGGTTCTAGCTGAAATTGGCGTCATTATTCTGCTGTTTGAAATTGGTCTAGAGTCAGACGTAAAAGAACTGCAAAAGGTCGGGGACCAAGCTGCAATTGTGGCCTGCGTTGGGGTTGCAGTCCCCTTTGGGGCAGGAACCGCTGGACTGATGTACTTCTTTAACGTCCCCACCATTCCCGCTATTTTTGCAGGGGCAGCCTTGACCGCGACCAGCATCGGCATTACGTCAAAGGTGTTGTCAGAGATAGGCCAGCTTAAGTCTAAAGAAGGTCAAATTATTGTGGGTGCCGCCGTTATTGACGATATCCTCGGCATTATTGTGCTGGCGGTAGTTGCCAGCCTTGCCAAAACCGGAGAGATTGATATTCTCAACGTTGTCTATCTCATCGTGAGCGCTACAGCCTTTTTGCTGGGCGCAATTTTGTTGGGCAATGTATTTAACAAAAGTTTTGTCTTTACGGCTAACCTTCTCAAAACCCGTGGAAATCTGATTATTCCTGCCTTTGTGTTTGCGTTTTTGATGGCGTTTATTGGCAATGCCATTCACCTAGAAGCCATTTTAGGAGCCTTCGCCGCTGGCTTGGTTTTAGAAGAAACCGACGAGCGAAAGGAACTCGATGAGCAGGTGAAGCCCGTCGCGGATATGCTGGTGCCCATTTTCTTTGTATCCGTTGGCGCTAAAGTAGACCTCAGTGTTCTGAATCCGCTGGTGCCCGAAAACCGAGAAGGGTTAATTATTGCAATCTTTTTAATTTTGGTCGCCATCGTCGGTAAATTGGTCACGGGCTGGGCTGTCTTTGGGCAACCGGGCATCAATCGCTGGGCGATCGGCATTGGCATGATTCCTCGGGGTGAAGTGGGCTTGGTTTTTGCAGCCATTGGTGCAGCCAGTGGAGCGCTGAATAAGCCATTACAGGCTGCCATTATTATTATGGTTATTCTGACGACCTTCCTGTCTCCGCCTTTTCTACGGTTAGCGTTTGGCAAAGCATCTCCTGAGGCTGAATCTCAGGGGGATATTGCTCAATAGGTCAAGGGGTACTATCTAGGCCAAAACCCTGACGCTACAAATTGCCCCTATGATGACAATCAGCAAAAAACAGAATGTGGCGAAGAATCTCTAGATTAAAGGCATTAGGAGAAAACTCAACCTTTTTAAAGGGGATACATGGGTTTGAACAGTGGGTCGCTAAGGCAATGTCCTTGGGGATGGTGGTCGTCATTTTGGTGGCGGTCTTTGATTTAGGGATTGTGCTAATCAAGGAAGTGACTCAACCCCCAGATGGCTTCCTAGGGAAATCTTTGATCAATATTTTTGGTCTGTTTTTAAACGTTCTAATTGCCCTAGAGATTCTTGAAAACATCACGGCCTACCTGCGTAAAAATGTGGTGCAGGTTGAGCTGGTGGTTGTTACCTCTATCATTGCGGTCGCTCGAAAAATCATTATTTTAGACTTTGAGAAGACCACGGGATTGGATGTGATTGGATTGGCGATCGCCATCTTGTCCCTCTCCATCAGCTACTGGATAATTCGCTCTATCAGAGAACCGTCATAACCCCTACCGAGCAGGTTGCACCTTGGTCGGGGTTTATTTGGCGGAAGAATGCTAGTGGCGATCGCATTCGGTGGCTTAAGCCTTTTTGCTCGGAGAGGCTTGCGGCGTTTTGAGCAGATCTAAGGCATACATTGCTAAGGGTGCCCCTAACATCATTGCCAGCCCAAACGCGACCCATCGCCACAGCGTTTTTTTGGAGCGGCCTTTTGTTGGAAACTCGCAGCTCAAGCAAATGTCTGCATGTTCACTATTCAACGTCCCACATTCTTTGCAAGGCACTAAAGCCATAAGTTCAACCTAAATATTTAAATTTTAAGCAAAGGCACGCCCAGGCTTTAGGTTGTGCTTTCACAACCTAAGTCATGCCGAACAGACCCATATACAATTAATGTGGATAAAAGGTAACGAATCTGAACCTGCTTAGCAAAGGCGCTCTACAACTGGCTTATGTCTTACCCCCTCCACGTCGCATTTATCTGGCATCAACATCAGCCCCTCTACAAAAGCTGTATTACCGGACAGTATCATCTGCCCTGGGTGCGTCTGCATGGGGTCAAAGACTATCTAGACCTGATCCTCCTGCTCGAAAAGTATCCCAAACTGCACCAGACGGTGAATCTTGTGCCGTCCCTGATGCTGCAAATCGAAGATTACGTCGAAGGCAAAGCGATCGATCCTTACCTCGCGGCAACCCTCACCCCGCCCGATCAGTTTACCCAGGCTCAAAAAGAATTCACCATTCATCACTTCTTTGATGCCCAGCATCACACCCTCATTGACCCCCACCCACGCTACGCCCAGCTCTATAGCCAGCGCCAAGACAAAGGTGAAGCCTGGTGCCTCCAAAACTGGGATATGCAAGACTACGGCGACCTTCTGGCATGGCATAACCTCGCCTGGATTGACCCGCTGTTTTGGGATGACCCCGAAGTGGCGCAGTGGCTGGCGCAAGACCGCAACTTTAGCCTCAGCGATCGCCAGCGTATCATTGCCAAACACCGCCAAATCCTGAGCCGTATTCTGCCCCAGCATCGCAAAATGCAGGAGAGCGGACAGCTAGAGGTGACAACCACGCCCTACACGCACCCCATTTTGCCCCTGTTGGCAGATACCCAATCCGGTCGGGTGGCAGTGCCGCAAATGCAGTTGCCCCACCATCGGTTCCAGTGGGAAGAAGACATCCCGCGCCATCTCAAGAAAGCCTGGAAGATGTATGAAGAGCGGTTTGGCTGTGCGCCGCGCGGCCTGTGGCCTTCAGAGCAGTCCGTCAGCCCCAGCATTTTGCCCTATGTGGCAGAGCAGGGCTTTCAGTGGCTGTGTTCTGATGAAGCAGTTCTAGGCTGGACTCTTAAGCACTTCTTCCATCGGGATGAGCATGGCAACGTCTATGAGCCGGAGTTAATGTATCAGCCCTATCGTCTAGAAACCCCACAAGGCGACCTGGCGATCGTTTTCCGCGATCACCGTCTTTCGGACTTGGTGGGCTTTACCTACAGCGCCATGAACCCTCAGGCAGCAGCCTCGGACTTGATTGGGCACCTCAAGGCGATCGATCATTCGCTCCAGGCCAGACATAAAGACGAAGACGTGGATCAGCCCTGGCTTGTCACCATTGCCCTAGACGGTGAAAACTGCTGGGAATTCTATGAAAAAGACGGCATTCCGTTTTTAGAGAGTCTGTATAGCCAGTTGAGTGATCGCGAAGATATCAAACTCGTAACCGTCTCCGAACATCTTGCTAAATATCCACCCCGCGCAACCCTCCCTGCGAATAAACTTCATAGCGGCTCGTGGGTAGACGGCAGCTTTACCACCTGGATCGGCGATCCGGTCAAAAACCGCGCGTGGGATCTGCTTACTGAGGCACGACAGACCTTAGCCAATCACCCTGAAGCCACAGAAGAAACGAACCCTGCCGCCTGGGAAGCCCTCTACGCCGCTGAAGGTTCAGACTGGTTTTGGTGGTTTGGGGAAGGACATTCTTCTAACCAAGATGCCATCTTTGATCTCTTGTTTCGAGAACATCTGAGTGCAATTTATACTGCCCTTGGCGAAACGCCCCCCGAAGCGCTGCACCACCCCCTAGAGCGCCACGAAGACAAACAAGATCACCGTCCTCAGAGCTTTATTCACCCCGTCATTAACGGGATGGGCGATGAGCAAGATTGGGATCACGCCGGACGCATTACGGTGGCAGGCGCTAGGGGCACCATGCACCGCAGCAGCCCCATTCAGCGACTATGGTATGGCTTAGATCACCTTAACTTCTACTTCCGCTTTGATTTTCAGGCTGGCAAACAGCTTGGGACAGATATTCCGCCAGAGCTGCATCTGTTTTGGTACTACCCTGGTCAAACGATGCACAACAGCCCCATGCCCCTTGCTGGACTGCCGCAGACTGCCCCTGTGAACTATAACTTCCGGCATCATGTTGGGGTGAATTTAGTCAATGGCGAAATTTGGATGGAAGAAGCAGGAGACTATCAGCAGTGGGAAGGGCGATCGCACCGAGTCCAGATGGGTCTGAAGGACTGTCTTGAAATTGCCGTGCCCTGGTCTGACCTACAGGTGCAGCCAGACTGGCCGTTGGAGGTATTGGCGGTTTTATCCCACGATGGTCAGTTTGTAGAATACCTACCAGAAGATGCGCTGATTCCGTTTCAGGTGCCATAATTTTGGGAGTTTACGGTCTTAATTTATGATGCCTTGGAATCTCCCTGCGGCTTTTGTGGGTGTCTCAGCGGCTTTAGTGGCGATAAACCTTGCGCCTGCTGTGGCATTAAGCACCGCTGAGGTCAACAAAATTGCCCGAAGCGTGACGGTTCGCATTACGAGTACTGCCGGATCGGGTTCTGGGGTACTGATTCGCAGAGCGGGTAAAACCTACACGCTGCTGACGGCGGCTCATGTCCTCTCAAACAAAAATGCAGTCTATGAGGTGATAACGCCCGATGCCGAGCGCTATGTTCTAGACCGGAAATCTATAAAAACGCATGCTCAGGCAGATTTGGCGATCGCCCAGTTCACCAGCAGCCAATCCTACGGGGTGGTAAAAATCAGCAGCGCTGAAAAGATTGTAGAGGGCACACCCAGCTATGTGGCAGGGTTTCCAGGCAAAACAACTGCCATGACAGACTCTATCTACAATTTCACCAAGGGCGAGATTACCGCTGCGCCTTCACAGCCCTTTAAGGATGGCTACGGACTGGTCTACACCAATACCACGCTGCCAGGGATGAGCGGCGGCCCTATTTTTAACAGCGATGGGGCTTTAATTGGCATTCATGGACGCGCAGATGCCAAGACAGAACTTCAAGATCAGCAGCTCAACCCCCAAATTTATGTCAAATCCGGCGTAAACCTAGGAATTCCGGTCAGCGCATTATTAACTTTGGTGCCCAAGGAAAAGCTCACCATTGCCGCTGCTGCTTCATCCGCCACAGTCAATTCAGCGCAAGATCGATCCCTCATTAATGATTTGATGCTGCAATCTAACTTTAAGCTGCGACAAAATGACGTAGTGGGGGCGATCTCCGCCCTAGATCAAGTGGTGCGTCTAGACCCCAATAACATCGAGGCATTTAATGAGCGCGGCTCTTTGTACATGATGCGGCGTGATTTTTTAGCGGCAGTGGCAGACTTTCGGCAAACGGTGCAGCTCGATCCTAATTTTGCAGGGGGCTATTACAACCAGGGTGTTGCCTATCTTCGCAGCGGTAGCCCTCGTGAGGCGCAAGCCAATTTCAAAAAGGCGGCTGAGCTATTTAAGTCGCTAGGTAACAATAAAATGTACCGAAAGACTCTAGAAGAGCTTAAGGGGTTTTAGCCTTTCGCTAGGCTGCTAACAGATTTTGCTCAAGCCAATCACGGAGCGTTTTGAGAGACGGGAGGGGCAATGGCAAATCCCAAGTCGATTTAGGACCAGAAATACAAAATGGCAGATACAATAGGACAAATGGCATGTTGATTCAACCGTTAATGGAGCAGCCATGACAGCGCATCCCAATCTTAAAAATCAAACTCCGGACGGTGTCGCTACTGACTCTGCCGTGAAGTATCACGTCTTAAATAAGGTGGCGAATAATTATGGATTGGATAGTCAACAAAAAGCGGCTCTTTTTGGTATACCTGTGCGAACCCAATCAAGGTACAAAAAAGATGACGTAGCATTAAACCCCCTAGTTGTTGATCGCTTAGAGCGCTTCAACCGAATCACACAACAGGCTATTGATTTATTTGAAGATCAAGAAGAAGCTCAAAAATGGCTGAGTACGCCAAAAGTAAGCCTCAATAACCAAACACCTTTGAGTGCAATGGCTACAGATGGAGGAGCAAAACAAGTAGAGGAAATACTTTATCGCGCAGAGTATGGGGTCTATGGTTAGTGAAAATCTGGCGAATATGCAAAGAGAAACATCAGAAAACCGCTTTTTCTGGTGAGGGTGGTCTTTACGTGGGTGGTCGCTGGACACCCAAAGGAAATTTAGCGGTCTATACGTCAGAAAGCCTTGCGCTTGCGACGCTTGAAGTATTTGTTCACACTGAAAGCAACGCAATTCCATTGATTAGTATTCGTGCTTTTCTTACAGAAGATATTACTGTTGAGGAAATCAAGGTTGATGACCTCCCTAGCACCTGGCAAGAAGAATCAGCCTATCCGTCGCTTCAGGTGATTGGCGAAGATTGGCTTAGATCAAAGCGAACTGCGGTATTAAAAGTGCCTTCTGTGATTATTCCATTTGAATACAACTATATTCTCAACCCCAAACATCCAGAATTTAAAATCTGAACTGATACATCTTTTGGCTTCAAATTTGATAAAAGAATGTGGAAGAAAGTCCGTTCTTAGAAAAAAGTCAATGACCTGAATTTCTTATCTCGATATCAAAGATCGTTTAGAAGCCTAAAATGAGCCTGCTCGAGATTGCTTAGAGCGAGGATAGCTTTTGCTTCAGCCAAGCGCGAAACTCTAGCTCCGTTGCAACTTCATC
>JAGVDA010000119.1 GCA_020058975.1 Thermosynechococcus sp. WC_1
ATAAAATCATCACCACCTCTGGCGGCGGAATGCTGGTGACAGAAGATCGGGCGATCGCAGACAAAGCTCGGTTTCTCGCCACCCAAGCCCGCGATCCGGCTCCCCATTATCAACATTCTGAAATGGGCTATAACTATCGTCTGAGCAACGTTTTGGCAGGGATTGGTCGAGGGCAGCTTCAGGTTTTAGCCGAGCGGGTTGCGGCCCGTCGCCACAATTTTGAAGTTTACCGTCAGGCGCTAGAAGCCCTGCCTGGAGTCACATTCATGCCAGAGGCGTTATTTGGTCAGGCAACGCGCTGGTTAAGCTGCATGACCATTGACCGACAGCTTAGCGGTCTTGACCGTGAGCAGTTGCGACTTGCCCTGGCAGCAGAAAACATTGAGTCTCGCCCCGTCTGGAAACCGCTGCATCTTCAGCCCGTCTTTCAAGATTGTGAGGCCATTGGCGGCGCAGTGTCGGAAGATTTATTTGCTCATGGACTGTGTTTGCCCTCAGGGTCTAGCTTGACTCATGAAGATCTGGAGCGCGTTATTCAAACAATCCAGCAGTGTTTTCAGAATGCTTCAGCCTATAAATCTCGCGCTTAAATGGCATGTTTAAGGGACACATTTAATGGGCATGTTTCAAATTCGCTTCGCGTGGGCAAACTAGACGAAACATCTAGTCCGCCTTGAGGGAAACATGAATACACCCTTTGAGCTTTCTTTAGAGCAGCAGTTCAACGTCTGTGCCTTCTCTGAACAAGTGAAAGGCTTGTCAAGAGAACAAGCTCAAGACTTTTTGGTTGATTTATATCGCCAAATGATAGTTAAAGAAACGATGTATAAAGGCTTTCTGATTCAGCAGCTTGGCATTAGTCCCTGAAATTTTAATTAGAATGCTTTACTGGCTCCAAACCTTTTCTAAAACCTGAATGGGCGCAATATCGGCAACTTTGCCCGTGGGCGATCGCATGACGGTAACGCGCTCATCTTTGGGCAAGACTAGATCTGGGTTTGTGGAGCCAAAGAGCGCAAACAGGTAGGTGCCAATGGCGACAGCTAAATGCATCGCGTCCGCATCGGTGCTGATCATGAGGTTGGCTCCAGCTACCATTGCTGCAAATTTACCCAAATCTTCTGGTGTACTCACCTTTAGGCCAGAAGAACCCTCTGTAACGGCTCTAAACCAATCGCGATCACGAGGGGAGTGAACCAGCACAATCGGTAGGTCTGGCTGACGCTCTTGCAAAGCTTTAATCAGCGATCGCCAACTCGATGGCGAATAAATACTGCCGACTCCCTTCGCTTCGTGGTCAGCATTGGAACCACCATGAATCAAAATATAGCCTTGGGACAGATCCAGCCCGAGCCGCTTTTGTTCCACCTCAGACCACTCAATGTCTTTTCGGGGGACGTTAATTGAAATGGGTGGGCAGCTTTGGTGTGTATCAATCCCTGTTAAGAGGTCGTGGTACATGTGCGCTGCATACTGGTTCGCCTTGAGCGGTACAGAGTCGGTCAAAAAAAGTGAGCCTGCTTGACCTGCAAAACCAACCCGTTTGGGCACGCCCACCAGCCACAGAAATAAGCCCCCGAGACGGCTCTTATCTAGGGTAATTAGGGCGTCGTACTCACGTTCACGAATCCAGCCAATCAGGTTGCCCCAGTCTGCTGGGCCAGTTCGACCTGAAAAGCTGTAGGTCAAAATCTGTTTCACAACCCGACTAATGCGGTAAGCCTCCTTTGCACGAGGTTCTACTACCACATCAATCTGAGCTTGAGGGTACTGCTGCTGTAGACTTTCTAACATCGGAAAGCAGAGAAGCTGGTCGCCAATTCCGCCGGGGATCAGGGCTAGTAAGCGAGTCATTCTTAAAATAGGTATCTAAAACGTGGGCTAGAAAAACGCTGTTAAGACAAGATTGCCGCCATCTATTGTAATGGATGGCCTGGATTCAGCGCTTCAGCCCCTTTGTATGGGCTGAGTTCTCACTATCTTACTTTGAAGATTGGAGGTTTCTCGGTCTACTACGATGCACCCTGGTATTCTAGAGGCTGAATAATGCGCGTTAGATGACGCAAAGCAGGTTTTTTAATGCATCTTCTGATTCCGGCAGCAGGCATGGGCAAACGGATGGGGAGCGACCGCAATAAGCTGCGATTAACCCTTCTCGAAAAACCGATTTTGGCTTGGACGTTACTGGCTGCTGAGTCTGCTGCTTCGATTCACTGGATTGGCCTGGTGGGTCAGCCAACGGACTGGCCTTTATGGCAATCTCTCTTGCAAGACCTAAGCTTGTCTAAACCTGTGGTGCTAATTGTGGGCGGCACAACGCGGCAAGAATCTGTTTATAACGGTCTACAGGCAATGCCCTCAGATGCAAAGCATGTGCTAATTCATGATGGTGCCCGCGCCCTCGCAACGCCAGACTTACTCAATCGCTGTGCAGCGGCGTTAGACACCTACTTAGGGTTTGTGGCGGCGGTTCCGGTAAAGGACACCATTAAGGTTGTGGATGCCCAGCAGCAGATCTGCTCAACGCCCGATCGCGCTCAGCTTTGGGCAGCCCAAACGCCTCAAGGGTTTGATGTAGAGCAGCTCAAAGCCTGTCATGAGGAGGGTCGCCGCCAGGGTTGGGAGGTGACAGACGATGCGGCGCTGTTTGAACGGTTTAATTTACCGGTGCATATTGTGACAGGCGAAGAGACAAACCTAAAGATTACAACTCCGGTGGATTTGGCGATCGCAGAACTTATTCTGCGCCAACGGCTAGAGATTGCGTCAATTTATTGAGGAAGCCAATCCTCATCCAAGACTAGGTTTAGCGCATAGGGACATTCATCTGGAAACGCTGAAGCCTGAATACCCGTCTGCTTGGCGGCTTGGCGACGGGCGCGATGGTAACTCTCCTGAAACTGCGCTGTGGGATAGCTTTTAAGACTAGGGCTATCTGCAATGGCTAACTCAATCTGAGTGCGGGCATCTGTAATGGAGTCTAACCAACTATCTGATCGCCGCTGAGGTTGATATTGCCACTTC
>JAGVDA010000051.1 GCA_020058975.1 Thermosynechococcus sp. WC_1
ATTTATTGATACTTATGACGAGTGGTCAGATGTCTATAATAATCTTGCGATGAAATGACTATAGAGAATAATTTTCTAAGCATTTCTGACGTCTTGGAGATTCATAAACTATTGATTCAGAAATCTAATTTTCTTGGTGAGTCAGATCATGTTTTAAATATGGGATTATTAGAATCTGCTATTTCTCAACCGATGCAGACTTTTGCGGGGGAATTTTTGAATCCCACCGTTTATGAACAAGCTGCCTCATATTTGTATAGTTTGGCAAATAATCATGCTTTTGAAAATGGTAATAAGAGAACGGCATTAGCTGTAACTATTTCCTTCTTAAGAATAAATGGTTATCGTATTACTCTTCCTAAAAATGAGGTTGAGACTTTAGTTTTGGATGCAGTTGTAGGAAATATTACTAAAGATCAAATAGCAAAAATCTTTAAAGAGGGCGGTATTGAGCCTACATAGAAGAAACTGATCTAAAAGTTATAAATAGGTGAAAACCCCGTGATATTGTTGGATTACCACATCTCAACTTAATATCGCGGGGTCTTCTTGTGTCTGAAAACTTGTCAGACGGGCTTATCCATAGGATAGCGCGTTCTGATTCTGAATCCAATACTCAATTACCAGCTCTCTCGGATCTTAGCCCACGGGATAAGCCGTGGGACGTTCATAGGGGCGAAAGTGACCAAATAGCGACCAACTATCGCGGTTCTGAATTCCAGCGATATGCAGAGCGCATAGATAGTTGTGCTCAGTTTTTAGGCTTTGGGCTGGTACCTAGCGTTGATGAGGGTGCATACCAACTAAAGCTTAGAACAGCTCGGTTTTGCCGTGTGAGGACATGCATGGTCTGTGCATGGCGTAGGAGTCTTATGTATAAGGCTAGGGCGTTTAAGGCACTCCCTAGGGTATTGGCAGATTTTCCAGAGTGCCGCTACTTATTTGTGACTCTGACGCTCAAGAATTGTGCAATACATGATCTCAGGGATACTATTTTTCACTTAAACGGTTCTTTTCGCCGATTAGCTAAGCTTAAACACTTTCCAGCCGTTGGTTATATCAAAACTGTTGAAGTAACCCGTGGTCGTCGTGGGGATGCCCATCCACATCTTCATATTTTAATGATGGTTAAACCGTCATTTTTTAGTCATGGCTACATCAAAAAAAAGGAATGGTGTGATTGGTGGAAAAATGCAGCGAAGGTTGATTACACTCCTATTATTGATGTTCAGGCTATTAAAGCTAAAAACTCACCTTTGGGCTTACTTGCTGAGGTGATTAAATACCAGACTAAGCCTAATGACTTAATTTTCTCGGATCGTGATTGGTTCTTGGAATATACACGACAGGTACATCGAACCAACGCCTTTGCATTGGGAGGTGTTTTCAAGAATTATTTTAAGGAATTGGAAAAGGAAGAGACTACTGAGGAGATGATTGGAGTCAACGATAAGGAGCAAGACAGTATTGATGAAGGAGAACTGTTTTTTAATTGGAGACAACAAGAGAAGCGGTATCGAATGATGGATTAAGCACCGATTTTCAATATTTATTCAAGTTATGCTCTGTTCAGTGAACGTTCGGTGAACATACGGTGAACATACGGTGAACACAGAAATTGACCGCTTTCCCGTGTCCGACCTGCCAGATCGCTACAGTATTGGTCGGACTGCACTCTATGAACGTATGGGTGTTTTAGCTATCAAGCCAGAGAAGCAGGGCAACAAATCCTATGTGTCTGGTCAGCAGCTTCAAGCGCTCGATGATTTGGATGCTCATATCAAACGTGGTGGTGTTCTTTCTGACTTTGGTGGACGTGTTCAGCGAACGTTCGGTGAACAGAGCGGACAGTTAACCGTTTCCCCTCCTGGTCAGCTTGCTCCTTTAGCCCCATCTGGTTTATCAGCTCTCATTGAGGGTGCTGTTGAGTCTTTAGTTGGTCGCTTAGCACCCTTCTTTGCTACTCCACAGGCTCCGAAAGCTGGGATGCGTCTAGCTCATCTTCGAGAGCTTGAAGAAGCCTATGAGAAGCGCTGGTTATTGTCTACGTCTGAGATAGCTGATCTGTTAGGGCTGTCGGTAAATACAATCCGAGGTTACGGCGACAGCTTTGAAGAGGCTGGCTTTGTTTTTGCTCGGTCGGGCAACCGCAGCAGAGGCGAGATTGCTTGGAAAATCAGCAAGGCTGAAAACTGATTCTGTGTCCGGTGAACGTTCACCGAACAGTTCACGATGTCCTCTTCTTTGAGTGCAATGAACAAGCCTTGAGGCATGAGAGCTGAAAACGTTCAGAGTGGTTTCGTTGTTCCTAAAGCGGTTACGTTTTCAGCGACCTTGCCGAACGACATGCGCTAAAATCTGCATCCTTTTCCAGCCCCTTGAGCATTCGCCACTGACACGCCCACCCCCTAGCAAAGGGGCTGGAAAAGATGCCCTCGGCAGAGCGCTCTTAGAGTGTAATCTGCATATTGAGAAAGCTAATGGCTTCTCATCAAGTCCTAAAGCTAAATTTGTTCTGATTCAGCTAGATTTACCTATCAAAGTCATATTGCAACCTCGTAGTGGTGATGGGTATGCATCTTCTCAGATCTAAAAGCGGCGTGTTTTTGGAGCCGATTTTGCCCAGTAAGTTATGTGTGAATCTTTTTCAGGCTAAAAACTGACCAAGGAGATCGCTTCGCAGAGTAAGTCTGAACCAATCGAATTGGATGTGATGACTAGAGCATTCAGCCGAGTCTCATCTGAGGTGCTTAGCATGGCTTCTAGATGCCCGTTGAGAGACGGGTTATCCTCACACACACAGGGGCTAGACAGCCCCTTTCTTGTTGGCGATTGCTCCGCAGAGTAAGTCTATGGCTGTCCATCCCCTTGTCTTTTCCGCGCGCGCACAACTTGTGGCAGGTTGTGTGCATTTTCCCTAGAGCTTCTTTTTGATGCAGAAATTAGCCCAGAATCATTGATGGATATGGATTTGATGGATAGGGCTATTTTTTACGTTAAAAGTTGGTTACTGATGGTGTACCCGTGGTCGATCCGTGGTTGCTTTTGGTATGCGGTTGGTTGGTTTATGGGCGATCAGTGGTTGGTCTGGTGCAGGGGTGTTTTGGGGGCGATGGGAAGGGTAGAGTGATCGCGGCGATGAGTGGAACTAAGTCAGTATGGTTTAAAACAAAGTTTAGGAAACCTTTCAATGCTTGATCCTTTGCTGTTGATGCTTGTTGAACTGGCTAACCGTGAATCCACGAGTGAAATACAAGCCCCTGTAACCTTGCTAGTGAATGGGCTGGTTGTTTCTGGAAATCTTATAGGTTATGACAAATACATAAATGGATTAGCGTCTGAGCTTAAAGGGAAAGATACATTTGCAGACGCTATTTCTGAAGCTCTTCTTTCAGGAAGACAAAAAGGAAGAGAATATTTTTCTGCGGAGTTTGACGTAGATACAACACCGTCTATGCCAGACAATGTTGATTTTGACTA
>JAGVDA010000528.1 GCA_020058975.1 Thermosynechococcus sp. WC_1
CGTCGCTACAAAATTTTTCAGGCCGATAATGCCCTATACGCGCGCAAGGGTTTGGCGGGTCGGGTTAGCCCCATTGTGGTGCATGCCAGCATGATTCTGATTTTGATTGGCTCCATTTGGGGATCTTTTACCGGCTTTATGGCACAAGAAATGGTGCCCAGCGGCGCAACGTTCAGCGTTAAAAATATTGTTGAAGCGGGTTCTTTGGCAGAGGCGCAGATCCCGAAAGACTGGTCAATGAAGGTGAATCGATTTTGGATTGACTATACGAATGAGGGCAGTATTGATCAGTTTTACTCTGACCTCTCGGTTCTGGATGCCCAAGGTCAAGAGGTTGATCGCAAAACCATTCACGTCAATCAGCCGCTCAAGCATAATGGCGTGACGGTGTATCAGACCGATTGGGCGATCGCCGCTGTCAAAGTTCGCGTCAACAATAGCCCCATTTTTCAACTCCCGATGGCACGTCTGCCCGTTTCAGAGGGTCGCATTTGGGGCACCTGGGTACCCATCAAGCCAGATATGAGTGCTGGGGTGGCGCTGATTGCGCGGGATCTCCAGGGCACCGTGGTGGTTTATGACACCGCTGGCAAACTGGTGGGGTCTTTACGCAGCGGCATGAAGCTTTCGGTTGAAGGAGTTGAGCTATCGCTTATGGAGATTATTGGCAGTACAGGGCTGCAAATTAAGGCAGACCCTGGTATTCCCTTTGTCTATACTGGGTTTGGCCTGCTCATGCTGAGTGTATTGATGAGTTATGTCTCGCATTCTCAGGTGTGGGCGCTCGTTGAAGGGGAAACTCTTTTTGTGGGCGGTCGTACCAACCGCGCTCAGATTGCTTTTGAGCGAGAACTAGTGGAAATTCTAAATCAGATTGAGCTGCCAGTAAATTCTGCGGCAACAAGGCAAGCGCCAATTGCTACCGCTGCCTTAGATTAAGCATTAGAATCGCTTCAGCCTGACCTGAAAAAGTTTTGTTTTTATGCAAAAGCCACTCAACAAAGAACAGATGGATCGTTTACGCGCTGAAGCGGCTGCGCCTGGGAAAGGATTTAGGCGCTTTTTCTATGTTGCCTTAGCGGGTTCAGCCTTTCTGGGGGCTTTTGTATTTTTAATGAAGGCGATCGCAGGGGAAGACCTTGCTCAAACCCTGCCAAATCTTCTGCTGCAAAGTGGCGTAGGTGCTGGCTTAATCTGGCTTTGGCGGCGAGAGCAGCCCCCCGAGTGAGCGCAATAACCTAGCGAGATTGTTCAGGCTGTAAAAGATTCAATGCTTTATCTTGACGGGCGATCGCCAAGGTTTGCCCATTTCGGGCAAAATTTATTGCCGTTACCTTGCTAGACAAATCCGAAAATTTCCAAATAAACTGTCCCGTTTTTATATCCCAGATCCCTATCGTTCCGCCAATGTTACTCGCTAACGTCTGATTATCAGAACCAAAAGCCAGATTTTGAACGCTTGCATCATTTTTAGTAATGGTACGAAGCAGCGTCTGATTACGGAGATTCCAGATCGTGATGGTTTTGTCGATACTCCCACTGGCTAACATTGTTCCATCTTGACTAATCGCCAGCGCAATGATGCGATCGCTATAGGTCTGAAGCTTAAATTTAGGCTTGCCTGTATCAATATCCCAGGCTGTAATGGCCTTATCAGCTCCGCCGCTGTACAACGCTTTACCATCAACCCCCGCCACCATCGCTCGAATCGCCCCAGCCTTTGGGTCAATTGTTCGACCGAGCGTTCCTTTTGAAACGTTCCAAAGCTTGATGGTTCCATCCTCGCTACCACTCGCAAGCCAGCGGCCATCCGAGGTAAAGGCAGTAGACCAAACTGTATTGTTATGACCCTTGAATGAATAAAGCAGTTTATTCGTTGATAACGACCAAAGATTAACGGTTTTGTCACTACTTCCACTAGACAAAAACTTTCCATCTTGGCTAAACCCAACGCTCCAAACGCGGCTCAAGTGACCATTTAAGGTCTGCACTAACCTTCGTTTTTTAGTATCCCAAAGTCGAATTTTGCCATCACTACTGCCGCCAGCCAAAATTTGGCTATCTGGACGAAAGGCGATCGCCTGCACCTCGCTTGAAGCCGTTGAAATTGGCTGCACAGTTGCTTTTTGCCAAGGCAAACCCACTTTACACTGCTCCACTAGGCTCTCAATAAGCGCTACACGACTCAATTTTTGCGATAAAGATTGGCTAAATACTTTGCACTGATCGTATTTTTGCTGCTGCACAAAATTTTCTAGGTCTTGAATAGCCTTCTGCTGCGATTGTTTTTGTCGAGAGTCTAATAGTGTGCGTGATATAAGGTAAAAGCCAACTAAAGCAAGAACGACTATTAACAATAATGAACCTACTCGCCAGCGCAAACTCCAGCTAGATTTTTTCTGGGTAATCAATGGTGATTTAACCAAGCCAGCAATTTGGGCAAAAAGTTTAGTGGGGAATGAAAATATTGTCAGATTTTTTAGAGAATTCTGTATTTTCGCAAAAATCTTATATGGGAAATCCGTTCTTGAAAAGAATACTAGTAATTGGTTAGTATATTCTTTAATTACAGATAGGTTGAGTGAGCTTCTAATAAAGTGAATCAACTGAAATCGTAAGGGAGCTTGCCATACCTGAAGATCTCCTTCAGTCATCAAAGAGCTTAAGGTAGGGTCTGAAAATTGAATCTCGTTAAACCGATATAAAATTTCTGCTTTTATTTTTGATGTAATCTGATCTGTTAGTCCAAGAGAATTTTGCAAGCTTAAAACATCGCTGCCGACATTGACCCCATTTCGATTTTTCTGATAAAAGTGATTTAAATATTTTAGAGTAAACTGCCGAAGCTTGAGCTGATAGTCTTTATAGGGTTTAAGAACTTCTACTTTGATTTTTGCAGCATCCTCTGGCAAAAGATTGAGCATTTTTTGAATATCATTCAGCATTAACTCATTAACCAAGGAAATAGATCCATTTTGAGCTAAGCGTTCAACTTCTCGCCGATATCGAAGTTTAGGGTTGTTGACTGGTGCCATTGCAATGACTTGGCGCTTTTCAGCGATTTCCCCGTAGAAAAATGGAGACAAAGCCGGACTGGTCAGTTTTGTTTTGCGCTTTGCGTAGCTATGTAGCTCCTCTAGCGTAATAAGGCCATCACCATTCTTGTCCGCGATTCCTGTTGCAAGACCTTCAACTAAATAAAAGGTGTAGATAGACGGACGAAATCCCTTTTGCGACCCCACATCACCTTTAGTTCTTGAAGAGACTAAAATCGTATGGCCTAAGCCGCCTAATTGCTGTCTCGCTAGGTCTAGGGTTTGCTGACGTGTTGCGCCATCATGATGTATGTCTTCTGAACTGAAGCAGATATCCAGAATCAGAGTCTTATGTCTAGAAGAGCCATCTCGCATTACAGCCGCAAGAAAATCTGTTGCGACAAAGGTAGAGCGGATAATTTTGCCCTGGTCATTTCTTCGGCTGCTTCCTGTGCTTAAACACAATGTTCCCTGCCGATCTAAAATTCCATATCCAGAGAAATAGATCATGGCCATACTGTCATTAGGGCAATGCGTTAAAAAGCTTTCAATTCGCTCAGCCATCACAGGGCTATCTGGGTTGAGTAACGTAGAAACTTCTGAAAAATTTCCGATCAGGGGATCGGCTAAAACTTTTTGAAGCGTTTCAATATCCTGTTCGACACCCGGCAGCGTCCGAATGCCTAAATTTTGATTACTGACACCAATGAGCAAGGCATATTTACCCGCTAAGGCAGCGTCTGAAGTTGGAGCAAGAGGAGAGTCTTTCCCGACAACAGAATCAGAATCCACGACTTTCGTCGGATTTTCTAGGGGTTCAAGTTCATCTGTTAAATCGTCAGACGGAATAAAGCAATGAAGCAATCTTTGCTTATAGAGCAGTAGACGGGTTTTTGCTCTAATACCAGAAGGGATGGCAACGCCGGGTCTGGTCGATTCGTAGTCTCCAGACTCTGGAAGAACCACAGGTCCCAATGCATTAAGCGTTGCCCAGCCGTTCAAGGGGGTCGCTGGGCCTTTTTCCAAGCACTTAAAAATTAGCTCTAGCTGATCTCCATTGAGAAGTTGAGTTGAGTAATAGCAAATGAAGCGCGCTATCAATTCTTCTGAGTCTTGTGTCACCTCATCGCAATATAGCCAGCCGAAGAGCAAAGCATTGGATTCTATCTGATGCAGGTAAGCCGCACTCATTTTCAACCCATCAAACGTTGGGTTATTTAAGTATGGATGCACAATAGTTTCTTCAAAAATCTGCTGCACTGCCTGCGGCATCTTTGTGCTAGCCAGCATTTTACTCTCTAACGTCGAGAAACTTGTGTATACAAGCTGTTCAATGGATTGCGGCATACCCTGAACTCTCTAAGTGGAGTGAATATTGTGAGCCTCATTAATTATTGAATAATTAATGAGGCTCTATGTGTTGAGCATACTTTGTGTTGCTCAAATAAATCGAGCCATAGCCTAAAAACATTGGACTATCGTTCAATTTAAGCGGGTTGATTGGGAATTGAACCGGAAAATTAGAATAACAGCGACATCAAGGACGACAATAGAGCTACCCCAAAGCCTTTTTATTATGACCCTTGCCAGTTGGATTACCATCTCGCGCTTACTCGCCGTCCCTTTGCTGCTGTTTGGTCTGCGCCTTTCTGGCACAGAAAACTTGATGCCTTCAGACACTACACGTTGGATTTGCCTTGTAGCATTTTTGCTGGCAGCAGGTACCGATTGGTTAGATGGCTATGTTGCGCGCCGCTTTAATCAAATCACCGATCTGGGCAAAATCCTCGATCCGCTTGTAGATAAGCTCTTAGTGTTTGCACCTCTGCTGTGCCTCATAGAGCTACGTGAAATTCCGGCGTGGAGCGTTTTTCTAATTCTATTTCGAGAGCTAACGATCGCCGGCTGGCGGGTACAGCAAACGCAAGTTTCAGGGGCAAACCTGTGGGGGAAGGTCAAAACCGTTAGTCAAATTGCGGCGATCGCCCTTCTCATTGCCCCACTCCAAAACAGTGGTCATACCTTGGCGTTAGGCATGTATGCGATCGCAGTCAGCCTAACCCTCATCTCAGGCGGCATTTACCTGTGGCCTCGTGCAGAAAAAGCTTAGGGTGTCGAGTCAGAGGAGCTGCCAAATACGCTGGTTTCTAGCTCCATACGCTGCTCCA
>JAGVDA010000402.1 GCA_020058975.1 Thermosynechococcus sp. WC_1
ACAGAAAATGGAGAGATTGGCGATACCTTTACCGCAGCGCCAGACTGGACAATTGAAATTCTCTCCCCTGACCAACGCATGGCAAAGGTTTTGAAAAATATTACCCACTGCTTAGCACACGGATCTCAGATGGGATGGGCGATTGACCCTGATGACCGTTCGATTATTGTTTGCCAGTCTGGTCAAGATTTGAGGGTGATTGATGAGGCCGTTATGCTACTGCCTGTCCCCGTTTTTGCATCGGCAATACAGCTCACTCTTGATGACGTCTTTGGCTGGTTGACGTGATTATTCTGCTTGGCAACATGCTGTTTCCAGATCACGGAAGGCTCCCCTTTCAGCAAATGCCCGTTTTTATGGCAGAAGATGAGGGCTTATGTACCCATTTCAAGTTTCACAAACATAAGCTAATTCTGATTCTTGCTGCCATGCGTCATCATCGAGATGCCCTGCGGGAGAAAGGTGCAACGGTCGAGTACCGCGAACTCCAACAGCAAGGAGAATCTCAACCCTACGAAGAAAAGCTTTGGCAGGCAATCCAAAAATACGGTACGTCAGAACTACATACCTATGTCATTGAAGACTACGGGATGCGCGATCGCCTCCAGTCTTTCTGCGCCACCCACAATCTTAAACTCATCACCTACGACAGCCCCCTGTTTCTGACCACCCATGACCAGTTTCAGGACTACCGAAGTCGCTATAAGCGCCTGTTCATGGGCGACTTCTACAAAATTCAGCGACGGCGGCTCGGTATCTTAGTCGATAAAGCAGGCGAACCAGAGGGCGGACAGTGGAGCTATGACGACCAAAACCGTAAGCCCCTGCCTAAAAAAATTGAGGTGCCGCAGGTCACTTTCCCTACTCAGACTCAGCATGTTAAAGCGGTAGGTGCCCTGGTTGAGGCAAAGTTTCCAGACCATCCGGGGCAAAGCGCAAACTTTTGGCTACCTGTTACCCACCAAGATGCTTTAGCTTGGCTCTATCAGTTCTTGACGGAGCGTTTTGTTCACTTTGGGCTGTACGAAGACGCACTTTCCACCAAAGATCCGTTCGTCTTTCATTCGGTCATTTCGCCTATGCTCAATTTGGGCATTCTGACCCCGCAGGAGGTGATTCAAGCAGCGCTAGACTACGCAACGAATCACGAGATTCCCCTCAACTCTCTAGAAGGGTTTATTCGGCAAATCATCGGATGGCGAGAGTATATTCGCGGGGTGTACCATGCGATTTCACCCACCCAACGCCAGCAAAACGTCCTGAAGCATACGCGGCAGCTCACGGCAGATTGGTATAACGGCACCACGGGCTTAGACCCCGTCGATCAGGTGATCAAGCGCGTACAACAACGCGGCTGGGCGCACCACATCGAGCGCTTAATGGTCATGAGTAACGCCATGCTGTTGGCAGAAGTACATCCTGATGCGGTGTTTCGGTGGTTTATGGAGCTGTTTGTAGACAGCGCCGACTGGGTAATGGTGCCCAATGTGTACGGCATGGGGCAGTTTGCCGATGGCGGCCAGATGATGACGAAGCCCTATATGTCTGGGTCTAACTACCTTAATAAGATGGGTGACTACGCTAAAGGCGACTGGTGTGAGGTCTGGGATGGTCTGTACTGGCGCTTTGTAGACCGCAAAAAGGATATGCTGAAGCGCAACCCCCGTCTGTCGATGATGGTGAAAACCCTAGAAAAGATGGATTCTGGACGACGGTTGAAGATTTTTGCAAAGGCAGAGGCGTTTATCGAGTCTAAAACGGCTGACGACACGGTAGTTTAAGAGATGTTTGCTGACTTTTTCTTTTGCTGGGTATTGCTATAGAGCAGCCCTAAGCTATTTATAAAAACTCACTTATCATTTGCATCGCTGGGTGAGCGGCTTGTCCTGAGCTTGTCGCTAGCGTAGCCTCGCCTTTGGCGATAGGGAGCCGAATCCCATTACAGGCGAAGGTGTTGAGTTCGGCTTCGCTCACCCAACTTAGACTTTTTGAAAAATCCAGGAGGTTTCTAGATCACTTAGGATCATGAGTTCAATAAGTTCGAAGGTAGGGGCAGGTTGAGCCAAAGCTGTATAGGATACGACCAGAGCGTTTAGCCAAAACCTGCCCTTCCAAAGTTGTGGGTGTTATTAAATCCATGATCCTTAGGATTGCATATGTCATTAAAGCCTTCAGATCTTTTGCAGATTCTGGATCAAAAACAGTCAGAATTTTCGCAGTTTTATCACGATGCCTCTGCGACCTATCAAGCCTATCGCCGCGCCCTGCGGAAAGTCTCGGCGCAGTCTGACCCATACATTGCCGATATCTTGTCAGATCACGCCCATCCTGGCGCGCGTCCTCTAGAGCCACTGGGCAAATACCCTAACTGGATTGTGCCGTCTAAACTCAAGTGGCCTAACCGTGAAGAAAGCTTGGAATGGGTGCGTGATCGCCTCACGAACATCATCACCTTTGCGGTAGACGGCTCCCAGATTTTCCCCACTAAAGATGTTGCGCCGCCCATTGCCCTTGTGCAGGTGGGCTGGTTTGAGAACGCTCATTCTGATGAGGGGATCTACGACAAAAATGTGCGCCTCAGCATTATGACACCCGCCGAACTTCAGGTGCAGCGCAATGGGCGCTCCCTCGATCGCCAGGTGAGTATGCGTCGGTTTGAGATGGAGGTAACGCGCGCCATTGAGTTTATAGAAGACCATGCCGGATGCCAAACTTGCCTAGTCTTTTTTGACGGGTCACTCATTGCCACCTTTGCCGAAGCCTTTGATTTTGAATGCCGCGCCTTTTATGCGCAGCAGTACGTTAACCTGCTGCGCGCCAGCGAACAGTATCGGGTGCCGCTGGTGGGCTATATCGACACCTCCCATGCCTGTGACCTCATCCAAACCCTGCGGTGCCTAGAGAGCCTGCCTGAAACCACGACGCTCAATGACGCACAGCTTTTAGCTTCAGGGATGCAGTGGGGTGATCGCACCCCGCTCTTTCTGTGCGATCGCCCTGGAGATGCGTGGGGGCAAGGCATTTTGGCAGAGTACGAAGAACAGGCCACCCGCATTACCTTTACCTACCTCAAAGCCAACGACAATCCGCCCGTTCGCCTAGAGTTTCCCCGCTGGATGCATGAGGCAGGCTTAATCAACACCGCATTAGACTATGTGCGCGGTGAAATTATTATCGGCAATGGCTACCCCTATGTCATTGAAACCGCTGACCAGGTTGCGGTATTACAAGCCGAAGACCGTCAGCTCTTCTATCGACTGCTCCAAGAATGGGCGGAAAAAGCGGATATCAATTTCCGGTTCTCGCGCAAGATGGTGAGCAAGCTTTTACGCCGTCGTTAAGGATCGTGGACTATACTGAGAAAAATAGTTAATTTTTGTAACAAAGATGGCGAACCCAACGCTCCAAGAAATTTCGCAGCAGCTTGACAGCGACAGTACCCGCGATCGCCGTTTAGCCCTTGTCGCGCTGCGAGATGTAGCCCCCATCGACGCGGTTCCCCTGATCAAGAAAGTATTGAACGACCCCAGTCTAGATATCCGCTCGATGGCGGTATTTGCCCTCGGCATTAAGCAAACTCCAGAGTGCTACGACATTCTGCTCAACCTGCTCGACGATACCGACTACAGCATTCGAGCTGCCGCCGCAGGAGCCTTAGGCTATTTAGCCGATCAGCGTGCCTTTGAGCCGCTGGTGCGAGCCTTTATGGAAGACACCAACTGGCTGGTGCAGTTTAGCGCTGCGGTTTCTTTAGGCAATCTCAAAGATCCTCGCGCCCGTGAAACGCTGGTACGGGCATTAGACAGCGAGGCCGTGGTGATTCAGCAGGCGGCGATCGCAGCCCTTGGTGAAATTAAGGCCATTGATGCCGTACCAGATATCCTGCGCTTTACCCAATCTGAAGACTGGCTAGTGCGTCAGCGTCTTGCCGAAGCGTTGGGGAATCTACCCTCGCCAAAGACCGTTTCAGCCCTCAAATACCTGAGTAAAGACGAACATCCTCAAGTTTCGGCTTCAGCGGTGATTTCGCTTCAGCGCTTGGGTGAAGCACCCGCTTAAACCTCAGCCAATTTAAACCTGTCATCCATTCGCAATCCACTGCTCTAGAAACACCATCACCTGAGCTGCAAGGTCAAGTTGAGTGGCCTTTTCAATGCCTTCCAACCCTGGTGAGGCGTTGACCTCAAGCACCAAAGGGCCTTGCTGCGTTCTCAGTAAATCGACCCCTGCAATCTGTAGCCCAATGGCTTGGGCTGCTGCAACGGCGATCGCCTCTTCCTGCTCTGTCAGTTCCACAGGGTGCGCTGTCGCACCGCGATGTAGGTTGGCTCTAAATTCTCCAGGTGGCCCTTTGCGCTGAATTGCCGCTGCCACCTGGTTGCCAATGACAAAACAGCGCAGATCTACCCCACGGGCTTCATCAATGCATTCCTGCACCAGCACATCGGCATCCACCCCACGAAATGCTTCAAACAAGGCGCGTGCAGTTTGAAGCGTTTCTGCCAGCACCACCCCAATGCCGTGACTGCCTTTCAAAAGTTTAATGACCACTGCCTTAGAATTCATGCGAGACAATACCGTCTCAATGTCTTTACAGGCATAGGTAAAGCCCGTCGCAGGCACTGAAAGCCCCTTACGAGCAATTTGCTGATAGCAGTGCAGCTTATCTCTGGCACAGGCGATCGCATCGGCTGAATTCAGCACAGGTACGCCCATCACTTCGAGTTGGCGCACCACAGCGGTGCCATAGACTGCCTTGCCAGGGCCAATGCGCGGAATGGCGGCATCAAATGAGGGACAGCGCTGACCCTTGTGCCACAGTTGAGGGCTTTGGGTATGAAGCGTGATTGCACAACGCAGAAAATCAATCACCTGCACCTCGTGCCCACGCTCTAGACCTGCCTCTAAAAGACGGCGGGTCGAATAAAGCGAAGCATCTTGCGATAAGATTGCAACTTTCATAATTCGTTAACGAAACGTCAACAGAACAAAACGAGGGCAACTCTGTCTCTATGCAGTGTATCGGCGGCATCTTTGATATTGCAATTGGCCTTAGGTTTCATTCAAACGGTTTATCCATCACACTATGAGGGAAGCCTCTAAAAGACTGCAATGGCAAACGATACATCTTTGAACCTAAACCTGCCAACCCTGAAACATACGCTAGATCTTGGCAAGCAGCTAGGCCGTCTGCTTTCTGCCGGAACCATCCTGCTTTTAGAAGGAGACTTGGGCGCTGGCAAAACCACGCTGATTCAAGGACTGGGGGCTGGACTTGGCATTACAGACGCCATCGTTAGCCCCACCTTTGCACTCATTCATGAGTATCCTGAAGGCCGTATTCCGCTGTATCACTTTGACCTGTACCGCCTTACCTCCGCCGAAGTTCATGATCTACACCCAGAACACTACTGGCTAGGGCTAGAAGCACCCCTCGGCATTACGGCAATTGAATGGCCCCAACGACTGTCAGATGAGCCAGAAAATTACCTAAGCATTGAGCTAGCCCACATAGAGCATGGCAGAACAGCAGCCTTAAGCATTTCTGGTGTTGTGGATTGTTGGAATGAAGTTAGACGAAGCCTTACTGCGGAAAGCACTGCAACTTAATTCCAAATTTTTAAGCCACTAAAGCCTCTAATTCTCAAGAAGAATGTCTTCTTGCAAACGGCTAACAAATTAGTGTAGGCTTGTTGTCAATAAGCAAATTTTATTGCGAAGTAGGGCGATGTATACTGCAAACTCGCTAAAGTCCGAACTTAATGAAAAAGGATGGCGGCTCACTCCTCAGAGAGAAACCATCCTTAACGTGTTTCAAAACCTTACGGAAGGCACTCACCTGAGCGCAGAGGATCTCTATAACAAGCTTCAAGAGCAGGGCGACCCGATTAGCCTGTCTACGATTTACCGTACGGTTAAGCTGATGGCGCGGATGGGAATCTTGCGCGAACTTGAGTTTGCGGAAGATCATAAGCATTACGAAATCAATCAGCCTTACCCCAATCACCATCACCACCTCATTTGCGTGAAGTGCAACCGGACGATTGAGTTTAAGAGCGAATCTATTTTGAAGGTGGGTTCTAAGACAGCAGAGAAAGAGGGCTTTCACCTTCTCGACTGCCAACTTTTGATTCACGCCATTTGCCCAAAGTGTCAGCGCTCTATTTTGCCTGACTAGGTTTTGGGTTGATGGATTGGTTTGAGTTAGCGATTGCCGATGCATCCCCTCTATCTCCTCTCGGAGAGGCTACACCAAGGGCGGGTTAGTCATGGCGCTACTGACTAACCCACCCCGCCCTATGGGCACCCCTCCGAGGAGGGGATTTTCTTAGACTTGTGTGTACACGGTAGGTTCTTAGGCTCCCTTCGTCTGTGCATAAGCCCAGTCTAGCCACGGCAGTAGAGCCTCCATATCGGTTTGCTCTACCGTGGCACCCGCCCAAATCCGAAGACCTGAAGGGGCATCGCGGTAGGACGCAATATCGTAGGCAACCTGCTCTGCATCGAGCAAGGCCACCATTTTCTTGATGACTTTGGCCTGCTCTTCTGCGGTTAAGGCCACAAACCAAGGATCCACGACCTTAAGGCACACGGAGGTATTGGAGCGCGTTATTGGCTCAACGGCTAAAAAGTCTACCCAGTCGGTACGCTCAGCCCAGTCTTCAATGGTCTTGAGGTTAGACTGCGATCGCCCCAATAATGCCGGCAGCCCACCAATAGATTCTGCCCACTTGAGTCCATCTAGGGCATCTTCAACACACAGCATAGAAGGCGTGTTGATGGTGTCCCCTTCAAAGATGGCCTTGTCTACTTTGCCGCCCTTGGTGATGCGAAAGATTTTAGGTAAAGGCCAGGTGGGCGTGTAGCGCTCTAGCCGTTCTACCGCGCGGGGGCTTAAAACCAGCATGCCGTGGGCGGCTTCACCCCCCATCACTTTTTGCCAAGACCAGGTGACGACATCTAATTTAGGCCAGGGCATCTCCATTGCAAACACCGCAGAAGTGGCATCCGCAATGGTTAATCCCTGGCGATCGTCCGCAATCCAATCGGCATTTGGGACTTTAACCCCAGAGGTGGTGCCATTCCAGGTAAAGACAACATCGCGATCGCAGTCTACCTGAGTGAAGTCTGGCAAAACGCCATAGTCAGCCTTAAAAGTGCGGCAGTCGCTGAGCTTAAGCTGTTTCTGTACGTCTGTGACCCAGCTCGAACCAAAGCTTTCCCACGCCACCATATCGACGCCTCGCTCCCCGAGCAATGACCACAGCGCCAGCTCAACGGCACCGGTATCAGAGGCAGGCACAATGCCGCATAGGTAAGATTCAGGAATGCCCAGAATTGCCTTGGTGCGGGTAATGACTTCCTTGAGGCGATCGCGTCCCAAACGAGAGCGGTGAGAGCGCCCCAGAAACGCATTGCTCAAGACATCGACAGTCCAGCCCGGTCGCTTTGCACAAGGACCAGAGGAGAAATTAGGGCTTTGGGGACGTTGGGTAGGCTTCACCATAACAAGATTCAATCAGATTAAAAATTCAGAACAAGCAGAAAACAGGCTATTGATAAGCTGTCACCACTGTAGCGGGTTCTCGGCGTCACCGAAGATCTGACTTTTTGATTAGGTTCTAGAACCCTTGCTATGCATTAGACTTTTCGCACGAATATGCCCCTCTCCCCCTTCGACAAGCTCAGTGCAACGCCCAGCCCCTCTCCCAGAACGGGCGAGGGGAGCCGGAATTAGCCCTTCTCCTACCAAGGGGAGAAGGATTGAGAGGAAGGGGCTAGGATTGATGCAAGAGGTCTATCAATACTAGATTGCCTGTCCATCCATACGGCTAATTACCACCACCGCAGGGCGAGGCGGTTTCGCGGTGCCTGGGTTCGGCCAGTTGGAACCAATCGGAACCTGCCGGGTTTGCATAAAATCTTTACCCTCTGTGGTCTTCATGGCAAACAATCGGCTTTGAGATGCCTGGGCTTTACGAATGCCGTTGACCTCTCCTGGGTGCTGAATAGAGAGAAACAGCGTTTTATGGTCAGGGCTAAAACAGGGCCCAGTTGTTTCGCACTCCATTGGCCCAATGCCAAACAAATGGGCTTTGCCAGCTTCCTTGCCGCGCGTGGGGATAAACCAAATCGCGTTATTGCCGTACAGTCCCCGCAGGTTTGACTGACTCACAGGCTTGTCGGCCTCAAGACGAGTTGGGATTGCCTTGTTTAGTTTATCGCTAGACATATCGTTGACCATCCAGAGGTTGCCAGTCCGGTCAAACAGCAGATTGTCTGGGTTGGCAAAGCCAAGGCCACCCTCCGCTGGTTCCCCGCCCGTTGCCAGCATTGACCAGCGAAAGGTAAGCGCGGCAGGGTCTGCCTTATCTTCGACCAAATGCATAATAAAGCCGTACTCGTAGGGCACTTCGCCCTTAGGCCCTTTGAAAATTGTGGGGTCAATTCCGCCGTCACTCCCCGGCGTACCGGAGGTGAAAGCGATATACAAAGAGCCGTCTGGCGCAATATCGGTATCTTCCGGACGAGCCGTTGCCGTTGCGCCCACTGCATTGCCTGCGTAATGGGCATCAATTAAAATTGCGCCCTGCTGTTCGAGGGGGCTGCTGCCTGTGTACAAATCCGCCAGGGTTTTGAACTGCTGCCTGAACGCCAGCACCGCTTCATCGGTTTTAGCGCCTAGATAACCGCCCTCTGGACGTTTGGGAAGCGGCAGCAGATTGCCCAATAGCTGACTGGGCAGGTTTGGATTCACGGGCGTATCGGGCTTGAGCGCAATCCACTGACCTGTGCCGTCGGGGTTAAACTTTGCGGCGTAGAGCATCCCTGCCTCAAGCAAGCGAGAGTTGCGTTTGTCTTTAGGGTTCACGACCCGATCTTGGCTGACAAATTTGTAGAGGTGCCCACCACGGCGATCGCAGCCTGAGTAAAACGCTAAGGGCTTACCCGCTTCAGCCCGCACCCCAACGGCCTCATGGCGATAGCGACCTAGCCACGTATGCTTGGTGCCGTAGTCTTGGGGGGTGGCGGGGTCTACTTCCACAACCCAGCCGTATTTATTGCCCGAAAGCCCTAAGACATTCCCTTGCCCAGAGATTTCTTCGGCATCCACCACAAACCGCCGATTGCTGGGCGCAAAGGAGGTTCCATCGGCATAGACCGCCTCTACTACCTGATTCTGAAAGTTTTCTTCTGCGCTGAGTACCGTGCCCCAAGGGGTTGTGCCCCCCGCGCAGTTGCCCATGGTGCCAATGATGCGATCGCCCAATTTATCCACATACCCTTGCCCTGTTGCTCGGCGGAAGACCTCTTTTGCGGGGCCTGTGCAGGCTAAATAACGACGGTCTTCGAGGCCAGAAATGCCGGTAATGCGGCGATCAATTGTGGAGTAGGTGCGCTCCCACTGTCCCGCAGCGGTTTTACGAATGGACAGTACGCCTATCCCTTGGTCGATGAGCGCCTCTTTGGCAATTTGGCGAATTTGCGCCTTAAGTGGGTCTGTATCCTTCAGGCTGAAGGCATCAATGCCTTTGTCGCCAGCGGCCTTAATGGCAACTTCTACGGCCTTAAACGGCAGCGGCTGACCAATAACTGCCTCGTAGCTCTGAATCCAAGGGATGGCGCTAATGTACTCAAAATTGACGACGAGATACCCTTCGTTGGGCGCAGTTTCGATGAAGGACAGATAGTCATTAGACATGTTGCTTTATAAGAGATAATATCTCTAAAGCCCATCTAAATTCATCAGTCCATGCTCAACATCACTCGAGCTTTGA
>JAGVDA010000397.1 GCA_020058975.1 Thermosynechococcus sp. WC_1
TAGAAGCTGCATAGCTTACAGAGGCAAGGAAGAAGAAATAAGAAAAGATAGGTTGTCAAAGAGTTTTAGGTCGTTTTATAACGCAACAGCTCTAATGTATGCTCAATCCTGGAGATTGCTATGGGTTTAATGCAGGGACAGGAATCGCCCATCAACTGGTTAATCGCTCTAATGAAACCGTGACCTACCTTGAAATGGGCGATCGCACCGCAGGCGATGAAGTCACATACCCCAACGACGACCTCCAGGCGATCGCCTCAGCCAATGGCGAATGGACGTTAACGCACAAAGATGGTCGCCCCTATAAGATTAACCCCTAAAAAAATCGGTCGAGAACCTATCGCGTTCTGTCTAGGGCAATAACACTCATACTCCAGGGGGGAAGGTTGATCGAAACGCCTGATTTAACTTGACCCAAGGTGCGGCGGGTTGGGTCAACCCAAAACCCATACTGAGACTTGTCATATTCGGCTTTGCCATAGGTTACTTGCTGAGCATTCCACAAGCCACTGCCGAACTGAAGCGGAATCTTAGCCGTTGTTTTAGCATCTAAGTTAAACAGCAGCACCCGATAACCCTTCCCTCGTGTGGCAGCATAGGCTCTGAGGTTAGGAAGGTTAGCGGCAACATTCGTTTGCAGCAAGCGCTCACGGGGTGCAGCAAATTCCCCAAATAGGGCAGCAGCATGGGCGGTGGGAAAAGCAGTCCCAAAAGGGATGACGGGCACACTGCGGCTACAGCTTGCGCTATTACTGGGCAAGCCCAAACTAAACAGAGAATAGGTGCCAAAATTTTGCCAGCCGTAAAGTTTAGGGTTAAAGTCTCCTACCTCTAACTTGGTTTGGGCAGGATGGGTGCAGTAATCTTCAATCAGCTCCCACGGGAAGACCCCTGCAAGTCCTAGTTCTGCACCCTCGGCATACATCAGACCGTGGTACAGCGCATTGGTAATCGAAAGGCTTTGCCGATTGGGTTTATTGGCAACATTGTTGAATTCGCCAATCAGGATAGGGACGGGGCGATTTCCCATTGCTTTACGCAAATTCACCATCATCTGCCGAAACTGCGGGACAGCTTTGGTGAGCAGAAACTCATCGCTGCCGCCGTTGGGTTCTTGAGGGTAGTGGTGAACTTCTACAAAATCGTAGCGGGCGCGCTGAAGGACGGTTTGAGTCCAGCCATTGGGGTTGGGCGTGTCGTACTGGTTTACCACAATGCCTACTTTTGCCTGGGGGTCTACGGCCTTAATTCTGGGGTAAAACGCATTAGCAACTTTAGCGGCGTAGGTTGCAGCATCATGGGGCTTTTCGTTGAGGTCTGTTGACCAAGAGCCAAACACTTCATTGCCAACAGTCCAATAGGGCACACGGTAGCCTTTGGCTTTGGCCTCTGCAACCCATGCCGCCGCTTCTTGTGGGTCGCCGCCGCCTTTACCTGTGGCGTTACTGCCGTAGTTGAGGGTAATGGCAACTTCGACTTGAGCAGGTTGGGCTAAATTTCGCATGAAGCGATCGAAGGTAGAGTTTGGATGTGCATACCAGGGTGACGTAAGCCGATGGGTGCGCCATTGATAGATATCGGACTCAGAACCCCCAGGCCAGCGGACGATTCGTGATTTGGTTCGGCGAATCATTTCAACCATGCCAGGGCGCATTGCGTCATTGGTAACGTGCAGGTTCATGCCGACGGGATGGGGAGAAAGCGGCAGGAGTGGGCGATCAGTCAGAATTGTGATGCCTTTTGCATCAGACGGACGCGCTAGAGAAATATTTGAGGGCAATTGCAGATGCGATTGAAGATCGCATCCCACTAAGCCAATGACTAAAAAAGAGGTTCCAATCCGCGACCACACACTTAACTGTATTGAGATGCTCATCCTAATTTTCCAGTCATATTTCACATGCCATAGAGAAGAATTAGCAGCGGCGATCGCCTCACCCAAACCCTCCAGCCCTGAGTCTAAATTGAGGGGAATGGTTTGCTATTAAACTAGAATTCACCTGCGAGCAAATTTTTGGCTAGCTGAAAATGAAGGCACTTATCTATGTCTATGGCATCCCCAAACGCCAAAAAACAAAGTTATGACAGGCGATCGCCTCTTTTTCTGATGGGATTAGAAAACTCGTCAGACAGGTAGTTTGGGTTGACGTCAGGAAACCCAATTACAAACTGATAAGGATTGAGTGCGGGTTTCGTTCCTCAACCCACGCTACCACTACTATCCAAGATTGGGTTATACGCCTATAAATTTCACGATTACCCGTAGAACATCAACAAATTGAATGCCAACTAAGAACCCAATTGGTACACCAGCAATGGCGAGGGCAAGCGCAAGAACACCCGAAATCAATGGACGAAGCTGCGCGGATGCTGCAATCACTTGTCCAAGAGCTAGCCCCCACAACAAGAAAGGGATGGGCGTCAGCAAGCAGCCGATGATAGACAAAAAGGAGATCTCGTTAACTGCCCTTTCCCCTAACGTGCAGGGAAATCTACCATCCGTAAATCCATAGCAAAAGCCATCGTAGCTTGAGACCGCTGCGGCAAAGCCCAATGCAATCTGGATTCCAAGTATTAGGGCAAAGCTAACGATGCAATGACGCGATGAACGAATGAACCTGTCTCTTGGCTTAAGCATGTAACCAATTATGCAATCGATTTAACCCACAGTCGCCATCAACTTAGCTTCCTCATCCTTCGAGACAACGCGCCCCTCATCGGCAAACCCAGCAATCTGGTCAAAGTTGAGATAGCGATAAAGATCGCCTGCAAAAGGGTCAATCTTCTTCTGCACAATCTCCATATATTCCTCAACCGTTGGCATTTTGCCCAGTAACGCGCAAACCGCCGCTAGTTCTGCTGAGCCAAGGTATACCTGTGCCCCCTTGCCCATGCGGTTATTAAAGTTACGGGTAGAGGTAGAAAACACCGTTACACCATCGTCTACACGGGCTTGGTTGCCCATGCAAAGACTGCATCCTGGCACCTCTGTCCGTGCCCCAGCAGCCTTAAAGATGTCATAAATGCCCTCTTCCCGTAGATGCTGCTCATCCATGCGCGTAGGCGGCGCAATCCAGAGCCGAACTTTGACAGAGGTTGCGCCTTCGAGAACCTTGGCTGCGGCGCGGTAGTGCCCAATATTGGTCATACAGGAGCCAATAAATACCTCCTGGATGGGGTCGCCTGCGCATTCAGACATCAGCTTAATATTGTCGGGGTCATTGGGGGCAGCGACCAACGGCTCAGTAATCTGGTCGAGATCCACCTCAATGATTTCGGCATATTCCGCATCGGGGTCGGCCTTCATAAGCTGCGGATCTGCCAGCCAGTCTTCCATTTTGCGGACGCGGCGCAGAATCGTACGGGCATCACCGTAGCCCCGTGCAACCATGTTTTTGAGGAGGGCGACGTTGGATCTGAGGTATTCCGAGACGGTTGCAGGGCTAAGGGCGATCGCACACCCTGCCGCTGATCGTTCAGCCGTCGCGTCGGTTAGCTCAAAGGCTTGCTCTAGCTTCAGGTCGGGCAATCCTTCCATCTCAATAATTTTGCCAGAGTAGATATTTTTTTTGTTCTCCTTGGCAACCGTTAAAGTACCCTGCTGAATCGCCACATAGGGGATTGCATTCACCACATCCCGTAGCGTTACACCTGGTTGCAGACTGCCCTTAAACCGCACCAGCACAGATTCCGGCATATCCAGCGGCATGACGCCCAGTGCCGCGGCAAAGGCCACTAGCCCAGACCCAGCAGGGAACGAAATCCCTAGGGGGAAGCGGGTATGAGAATCGCCCCCTGTGCCGACGGTATCCGGTAACAGCATCCGGTTGAGCCAAGAGTGAATAATGCCGTCTCCTGGGTGAAGGGAGACACCGCCCCGTGAGTTGATGAAGTCAGGCAAATCGTGATGGGTTTTGAGATCTACGGGCTTAGGATAGGCGGCAGTATGGCAAAAGCTTTGCATCACCAAATCTGCACTGAAGCCCAGACAGGCCAGTTCCTTTAGCTCATCACGGGTCATGGGGCCTGTGGTGTCTTGGGAGCCAATCGTGGTCATGATGGGTTCACAGGAGGTACCAGGACGCACGCCAACTAGCCCACAGGCTTTGCCCACCATTTTCTGAGCCAGGGTAAAGCCCTTGCCCGTATCGACAGGAGCACTGGGTCTAATAAAGAGAGGGCTGGGCGCTAACCCCATTGCCATCCGAATTTTGTCGGTGAGGGTACGGCCAATTAGCAGCGGGATTCGGCCTCCGGCACGGACTTCATCCAGAATAGTGTCAGGTTTGAGGGTAAAGGTTGAAATGACCTCTCCCGCTGCGTTGGTGATTTCACCTTTATAGGGATAAATCGTAATCACATCTCCAGTTTCCATCCCCGTCACATCACACTCAATGGGCAATGCACCGGAATCTTCAGCGGTATTAAAGAAAATAGGCGCAATTTTGCTGCCCAACACATAGCCACCGCCCCGCTTATTGGGAACAAAGGGGATATTGTCCCCCACATGCCACAGCACGGAGTTAATGGCAGATTTGCGAGAGGATCCTGTCCCCACCACGTCGCCCACATAGGCAACAGGATGTCCTTTTTTCTTCAGCTCAAGAATTGTTTCTAACGATCCAGGCTGCTTTGTTTCCAGCATGGCAAGGGCATGGAGCGGGATATCGGGGCGCGTGGTGGCGTGGGTGGCAGGTGAGAGATCGTCGGTGTTGGTTTCGCCAGGAACCTTAAAGACCGTTACGGTAATGGCTTCAGCTAAGGTTGGTTTGCTGGTAAACCACTCGGCATCTGCCCAAGACTGAAGCACTTGCTGGGCATAAGCGTTGCCGTTCTCTGCTAGTTCTTGAACATCGTGAAAGGCATCGTAAACTAACAGAATTTTTTTGAGGCTGTCGGCAGCGGTCTGAGCCAGGGCTGGGTCGGCATGGCTCAGCAAGTCGATGAGCGATCGCACGTTATACCCGCCCATCATGGTGCCCAGTAGCTGCACCGCTTCTTTGGGCGATACCAGGGGGCTTGTGGCGGTTCCGTTGGCGATCGCCGTCAAAAAACCCGCCTTCACATAGGCCGCTTGGTCAACACCAGGGGGAATGCGGTCTGTCAGAAGACTTAGCAGAAACGCTTCTTCACCCGCTGGAGGGTTTTTGATTAACTCACATAGCTCCGTAGCCTGTTGAGCCTCTAACGGAAGCGGCGGAATGCCCGCTTCAGCTCGTTGTTGTGCCTGTTGACGATATAGCTCCAGCATGTCCAAGCCTCTTCTCTCGCAAATCTCTAACAATAAACTTCAGGAGTTTCCTCCCGTTTCGCGTCGCTCTAGGAACGCGAAAAGATACAAAAATACATTCCTCTAGTCTCTAATTCTAGTATTTTGAGCTTGGTCTATGACCTTGCCCACTTCCCAGAAATAGCCCCTAGCGAAGCGACCCTAGGATATCAGTTTAGGGCTTTACATGCCTTACTCTAGTCGCTTCTTTCACCGCTAGACTGTACCCGATGCAACCAAATAGGCGGTTCAAAATCCTTCACCTTAAAAGTCAGTGGTTGAGAGACTTTGCCTGACAAATCTAAAAACGGTATATTCTGCTACAAGTACCTCTTCACTGGCGGTGATAGAAAGGGGTGTGTCAAAAGAAGTATTGTTTTAACCCTGGAGAAAGACATTGAAGAAGGTTGAAGCTATTATTCGTCCCTTTAAGCTTGACGAAGTCAAAATTGCGCTGGTTAATGCAGGTGTCGTTGGCATGACGGTTTCTGAAGTCCGAGGCTTCGGGCGTCAGAAAGGCCAAACGGAGCGCTACCGAGGCTCTGAATATACCGTTGAGTTTTTGCAGAAGCTCAAAATTGAGATTGTCATTGAAGACGGTCAGGTCGATATGGTGGTCGATAAAATTGTAGCGGCGGCTCGCACAGGTGAAATTGGAGATGGCAAAATCTTCATAACGCCTGTTGAAAAAATTATCCGGATTCGTACCGGCGAGAAGGATTTTGAGGCGGTCTAAGTCACCTCAATGTCTTTGTGGGGACGCATAAATTCTATGGTTCAAATTAGGGGCACCACTCAGCTACTCGGCGTTATCGGATGTCCCATTGAGCATTCTCTGTCGCCAGTGATGCATAACGCAGCGGCGCTGAATATCGCGATGGGCGTGTAGGCGACGGCTGCGACACGCACGGCGGTGGAAAAATTCACGGTTGGCTTCCAGATGTTGCTGAGCAGAATACCTGCCAACCCAAGCGCCATCAGCATAACAAGAGA
>JAGVDA010000340.1 GCA_020058975.1 Thermosynechococcus sp. WC_1
CCGTATTGCAAGGTATCCGCGACATTTTAGGACTGTCGGCACAAGATCCCATCCCAACGGCGCAAATTTCAGCAATCAAAATGGGGACGACGGTGGCAACCAACGCCTTGCTAGAGCGCAAGGGGGCGCGGACTGTTTTGGTCATTACCCACGGCTTTGGGGATGCGCTGCGGATTGGCTATCAAAACCGACCCGATATTTTTGCCCTTGAGATTGTGTTGCCTGACCTCCTCTACGAACGGGTGGTTGAGGTGCAGGAACGCCACAGCGCCCAGGGGGAAGTATTAGAACCGCTCAATGCTGTCGCCCTTCGGCAAAATTTACAGACTGTTTACGACGAGGGCATTCGGAGCTGTGCGATCGCCTTTATGCATGGCTACCGCTACCCAAATCATGAAAAAGAGGCAGCGGCGATCGCCCGTAACATAGGCTTTACCCAAGTCTCGGTGTCTCATGAGGTTAGCCCGCTCATCAAACTGGTCAGCCGAGGTGACACCACCGTTGCGGATGCCTACCTTTCTCCAGTTCTACATCAGTATTTAGACCGCCTTACTCACGCCCTCACCCAAACGCGGTTGATGGTAATGCAGTCTAATGGCGGACTGATGGATGCAGATCGAGTGAAAGGCAAAGACGTTATTTTGTCTGGGCCAGCGGGGGGCGTTGTTGGGGCGGTCAAAACCTGCGCTGCTGTAGGCATTGACCGCATCATCGGCTTTGATATGGGCGGCACCTCTACAGATGTTTGCCATTACAACGGCGAGTATGAGCGCGTCTTTGATACGGAGGTGGCAGGGGTATGACTGCGCACCCCCATGATGGCAATCCACACCGTGGCAGCAGGAGGCGGCTCAATTTTAGCGTTTGACGGCGTGAAGTTTAGAGTGGGGCCAGAGTCTGCGGGGTCTAACCCTGGACCTGCCTGCTATCGGCAAAATGGGCCATTGACGGTCACAGACTGCAACGTGATGGTGGGCAAAATTCAGCCTCAGTTTTTCCCTCAGGTGTTTGGCACAAGACGCGATCAGCCGATTGATGAGGCGGCGGTTCAGCAAAAGTTTGCTGTTTTAGCTCAGGACATTTTTCAAGCGACGGGTCAGGTTCAGACCCCCGAACAAGTTGCTCAGGGGTTTTTGACCATCGCGGTCGAAAATATGGCAAACGCCATCAAAAAAATCTCCCTTCAGCGCGGTTATGACGTTTCGCAATATACCCTCTGCTGCTTTGGTAGCGCGGGCGGGCAGCACGCCTGTGCGATCGCCGAAGTCCTCGGCATGACGAAAATCCTCATTCATCCCTTTGCGGGTGTGCTTTCTGCCTACGGTATGGGCTTGGCTGACCTGCGCGTAAGCCGTCAGCAGACTGTAAACACACCACTTTCAGAGGAAGGGATTGCCCAACTGCTACCGCTTTTGGAACGTTTGGCAGCAGCGGCGATCGCAGAACTGACGCGCCAAGGCGTGGATAGCGCAGACTGTGAGGTGCTTTGTACCGCCTATCTTCGCTACGAAGGGACTGACTCAACCATTGGCATCGCTTGGGGGAATGCAATACAAATGCAGGAAGCATTTGCGGCACGTCATCAAACCCTATATGGCTTTGCAAATGAACGGCGATCGCTCATCATCGAGTCCCTAGGCGTTGAGGCGATAGGGGGTGCAGCAGCCATCGAAGAACCTTTGCTCAGCCGCATTACGCCAGATCTGCCCCAACCCACAGCCCAAGTTTCAATCTATACCCACCATCGGTGGCAGACTGCCCCCGTTTTTCAGCGGTCTGCGTTGCAGGTGGGCGATCGCATTACCGGCCCTGCTCTCATTCTGGAGCCAACGGGCACCAACATGATTGAGCCAAACTGGGAGGCCATCCTCACAGAACACGGACACCTGTTGATTCGTCGTATAGCGGTGGCTTTAGCAATGCAGCCTGCTTCTAACTCAGCAGCACAAGCTTCACCTGATCCTATGCTGCTGGAAGTGTTCAGCAACTTGTTTAAGGCGATCGCCGAGCAGATGGGGGTTACGCTCCAAAACACCAGCGCCTCAGTCAATATCAAAGAGCGCCTAGATTTTTCTTGCGCCCTTTTTGATGGGGCGGGGCAACTGGTCGCTAATGCACCTCATATTCCCGTTCACTTGGGTTCTATGGGTGATAGCGTCCAGGCTGTTTTAACCGTCTTTGGCGGCGGAATGAAGTCTGGAGATGCCTACGTTCTTAATAATCCCTATCAGGGCGGCACTCATCTGCCAGATATTACCGTCGTCACGCCTGTTTTTGTGGCGTCCGAATCTAACCCCTGTTTTTACGTTGCCTCCAGAGGCCATCATGCCGATATTGGCGGCATCACCCCTGGCTCCATGCCCCCAGACAGTACAGACATCACCCAAGAAGGGATCTTAATTCAGCCTACTGTCCTGATGAAGCAGGGTCAGTTTCAGCGTGAGGCAATGCTGGCTTTACTGAGTGCCCAGCCTTATCCTGCCCGTAACCCTCAACAAAACCTGGCGGATCTCCAAGCGCAGGTCGCAGCCAACCAAACCGGAGCCAAAGAACTTCAGCGCAGTGTTGAGCAATACGGCTTAATTATGGTTCAGGACTACATGCAGCATGTCCAAGACTATGCCGAACTTTCGGTACGTCGCGCCATTGATCGCCTTCAGGATGGTCAATTCACCTATCCTATGGATGACGGAACGCAAATCCAGGTCAAAGTCACCATTGATCGGCAGCAGCAGTCTGCTTGCATTGACTTTACGGGTACTTCTCCTCAGCAGCCCACGAATGTTAATGCACCCACTGCCGTTACTAAAGCAACGGTTCTCTATGTCTTTCGGACTCTCATTACAGACGCTATCCCGCTGAATGCAGGCTGCTTAAAGCCGCTCACCATCATCATTCCCGAAGGGTGTCTGCTCAATCCGAAGTATCCTGCTGCTGTGGTTGCGGGGAACGTGGAAACCTCCCAGGCGATCGCCAACGCACTCTACGGAGCCTTAGGTGTGATGGCAGCATCCCAAGGCACCATGAACAACCTCACTTTTGGGACAGATCAGTATCAATACTATGAGACGATCTGCGGCGGGTCAGGCGCAGGCCCGTATTTTCACGGAGCCGATGCGATCCAGACCCACATGACCAACTCTCGCCTCACTGATCCTGAAGTGCTAGAGGAGCGCTTTCCGGTTTTGCTCAAAGAATTTTCAATTAGATCCCACAGCGGCGGTCAGGGACAATATAAGGGCGGTAACGGCGTTGTTCGCTCCATCCAATTTTTAGAACCCATGATCGTTTCCATCCTGTCTAGTCATCGGGTCGTTCACCCTTTTGGGTTAGATGGCGGAGAACCTGGTCAGGTGGGACAAAATAGCCTAAAGTCACCTTCAAATGTCTTATCTAAGCTTTTATCGGCTAAAATCAGCTTTACGGTTCAATCAGGAGATTGTCTAACTCTCAAGACCCCAGGCGGAGGAGGCTATCGTTCAATTCCACCTCTGTCAGCAAACCCTAACTTTAAAGTCACCGTCAGATGATAATCACAGAAATAGCGATTCAGCCTCAGTAAAAGTGCGTAAAGCCGCTTCCCGTAATCTCACGGTAGCGCCGACAAGGGTTAATTCAGCATAATGAAATGAAATTCGATTTAGATGCTCATCGACTATCTAGATATGGGCACCCTAAGATTTCAAACACCCCAAACTGCCTTGACAGATAGGTCAACTTTGCCAAAAGGCATTGTCCAGCCGTATTATGAGCAACGATATCTATATCGGATCTATATCGGCAAATTAAATTTCTATATTGCCTAGAAATACGTTTATAAGTCAGCTTTTTTAATTATTCTCTGTTCAGATTTAAATCAGGATTTAAGTGCTTTATGAGTCCTAAAAGTAACCAGCCCATCGAATTACTCAAAAGCGGTCAGTTGCTTGCCATAACGGACAGTGAACCCTCAGGCATCATTCTACAAAAGCCTTTTTTTGCAGAGTTTATTGGCCCAGGAGCCGCCATTGGCGGTTTGTTTGACCTTAATTGCGTCACAATCTATACCCTAGGCAAGGCAGAATTTACGGCTCCAGCCACCCTAGAAGATCGTCAGATGGCCTTTCACCGCCGCATAGATAACATTGCATCCATGCAAACCCTGTGTCAGGCAGAGGCTCCCCTTCGTCGTGCTATTGACCTGCTTGATATGCTTTGCAGTCGTTTTAGCACTGATGAAATCCGCTCTATCCCGAATGATGTACTTTCTAAGGTGGTTGGTGTCATGCCAGGCACCATCGCAATGGCATGGCAAAAACAGTTTAATTTACAGTCCCCCGCAGATCTCGCTGATGCATCAGAAGAATACGATGGACGGCTCTTTGTTGCTGCCACTTCAGTCTAGAGACGCATTCTTTTGATTTAGAGCAGCGTTAATTTCTTTTTAAGCCAGCTTTTAAGACTTGCAGTTCAAAGATTCACGGGTACTAACCCCTGTTTTAGAATTGGTGCCAGCAGCCGTTTGACAAAGGATATTCCGCTGTTCGCCATCCAATAGCGCATCAGAAAAGTCGGCTCCAGTAATATGAGCCGCTTTGAAGGTAGAGCGAAACAGCAGCGCCTCTGACAAAACGGCGTCTTCTAGATTTGCATCTGTAAAGTTAACCTGGTCTATCATGGCGAACTGAAAATTTGCGCCCTGCAAATTGGCATTCTGCATCACCGATGCGCTAAAGATTGCACCCCGCAGATCGGCTTTGCTAAAGTTTGCTCGCTCCATGTTGGCATTTGCAAAATCTGCCGCCCGTAAATCCTGCCGCGAAAAATCTTTGCCGCGCAGATCCCCATTGCTAAAGGACATCGGTTTAATGAGTTCTAAGATAGGTTCGTCCGCATCAGCAAGGCACGGCGGCATCATCCACACGACACAAATCAGCACGGACAAAAGCCCAATCTGAAGCCAGCGAGCCATCCTTTTAAATGTGGATTTCACAGAAATACCTGAATCAATGGATTGGAATCATGAATTAAATAAGTTTGAAGGTAGATACTATTTTGGCACCCGTAAGTCAAGCGGTCACAGAAACATCTGCGATTGCAGGGTCAAAGGGTTTGACAAAAGAAATAACACCATAAACTAATCGAAGCAGCTTATGCATAGCCACGCCTACAATCTGCATTTTAGCTTTGCCAGCAGCCAATAGTCGCTCGCGCATTGCCCAAATCGGGGGATTAAAGCGAAGTGCCACCA
>JAGVDA010000540.1 GCA_020058975.1 Thermosynechococcus sp. WC_1
ACAATGAAGGATGGGTGTGGAGTTTTCAAGATATTACAGAACGCCGAGCCGCAGAGGAAATTATTCATCATCAGGCGCATTACGACCATTTGACGGGTCTGTTCAATCGAAAGCGACTGAATGAAAAATTGTCTCAGCTTTTAGCCAAGGCCAGCGATCGCCAAGAATGCCTTGCGATTTTGTTTATTGACGTAGACCATTTCAAAACAATTAACGACACCCTTGGTCATGTTTTAGGGGATGGTCTATTACAACAGGTTGTCAATCGCCTCAAACAATGCTGCCGTCCAGAGGATGTGATTGCGCGTTGGGGAGGCGATGAATTCACCATGATACTGCCCCAGATTTCCTGTCGTGAAGATGTTGCTGCGATCGCCCAGCGACTCCTAGAATCACTTCATCCTAGTTTTGAGCTAGAAGAACACTGCATTAGGGTCACCTGTAGTATTGGTATCGCCCTATATCCAGAAGATGGAAAAGATACCGTCACATTGCTCAAAAATGCAGATACGGCTTTATACCAAGCTAAAAATCAAGGCAGAAATGATTATCAGTATTACAAACGAGGGTTTAATGCTCACGCTGGTGAAAATTTAGCGCTACAGAACAGTTTGTACCAAGCCCTAGAACGCGATGAATTTTCGCTCCACTATCAACCGCAGATTGACACCAATTCGGGAGATATTACCCACATGGAAGCGCTGCTGCGTTGGCAGCATCCGACATTAGGCTTGATCTCCCCGAACGTCTTTATTCCTCTCGCAGAGCAGAAAGGCTTGATTTTGAATCTAGGCCAGTGGGTTTTACAAACCGCCTGCGCCCAGGCGATGACATGGCAGGCGATGGGGATAAAGCCGATTACTATGTCAGTTAATCTCTCCCCACGGCAGCTTTGGCATCGTCAACTATTGGAAACTGTTGAACAAACCTTGTTTCAGTCAGGACTAAACCCCCAGTGGCTAGAGCTAGAAATCACGGAAACAGCCACCATGCTAGATTTTGACCTCGCCAAGATGATTCTGCTGAGCTTGCAACAAATGGGCATCAACATTGCCCTAGATGATTTTGGCACAGGATATTCTTCTCTCAGTTATCTGAAACGGCTTCCTTTTAATACCTTAAAAATCGATCAGTCGTTTGTGCGGGATTTATCAAACAATTCTTATGATGCTGCAATTGTAGAAGTGCTACTGGCCTTGGGACGTAGACTCAATATCCGAATAGTCGCCGAAGGCGTCGAAACCCTAGAACTCAAAAATTTACTTCAGACGCTTCAGTGCCGTCATATGCAGGGCTATTGGTTTAGTCGTCCCCTTACATCTCAGGATGCGACTAACCTTTTGATACAAAATACACAGTTAGATCAAGACTCAAGCGCCAGACTTAATGCGAACTTGCTGTGTGATCAAGGCTCCCAAAAACGTTAATTGATTGGATAAATTGCGTTTATAGTCGAACTCTATTTTCGCTATATGGCGGCAAGAATAAGCGCAAAAACAGACAAAGCCCCTCCATCAAGAGTAAAATCTTGCTGTAGCGCTGTTGTGCCTAAATGTCCATAGACCTGTTGCGATCGCTTGTTTGGACAGATTTTCGTCTGGCCGTATTGTTTGGTGTTCTTTGCCCGCTGGGGCTATTGGCGTGGGCGGTCTATAAAAGAGCCAAACCCATTACGCATTTGCTGATGATTTACTGGCGCGTTTCGAGCCTACTGGCGATCGCGGTTTACTTAATGATTGGTCAAAGCCCTCTGGGTTTTGTCGCAGGCTTTGCGGCACTGCTCATTATTCCTGTCAGTCTTTGGCTGTGGGTTGACCTCAACGAAGAAATTGAAGATCGACGTGGCGCACTAAAGCTGGCGGTTAACGCATGGCGATGGGCGATTACGGTGTACTGTGCGATCGCCGCGCTTGTTCAGGTGCCCTATCTTAAATGCGCTGGGTCTAAAGCCGCCCTAGGCACCGCAGAATGTCAGGTTTGGCTAGAGCCACCTTTGCTGTTTAAGTCCATGTTCCATGCCAGTACTCGTGCCGAAAAACTGGGCTTTTTAGCGATTATGGCACTGGTGTTTTATGGGCTTTACCTCGGCTATTTCCTCATCTTTAAGTTCACGAAACAAGGCCGCTCCGCCACCGGATTCTAGAGACGTTACGGAACATCGCGCGACATGACACAACCCGCTGGTAAACGACTGGAGCAGTACACCCTGACCCATCCCAAGGAAGTGCTGTTGGTCAGGGCAGAAATTGAGGGTGAGCCGGACGAGATCAGCATTTTCAAGGGTTTCTCTAGTTCTCTCATGCGTGCGACCGCCTTTGACCCAGATGTGCCCGTTTTGCCAGAAGGTGCGGTGATTCACTCTATTGATCGGCTGCTGAGTCCTTATAATCCGGCACAGCCTCACTTTATTGCGCAGAATTTAAGCTGGGCAGATTTTTTAGCGCTGCTGGAATCTGATGAATGCTAAGCAACAGCATGGGGCAATCGCGACTTTGGCAGGCTTGAGCTTTGTTTTGACCCTGCTGCTTTTCCCTACCTCCACCATCGCTGCACCCCTTAATGAAATTCTCCAGCGGGGGCGATTGATCGTTGCCGTCAAAGATAACCTTCCTCCCCTCGGCTACCGCGAGGCAAACGGTACGCTCCAGGGGTTTGAAATTGAAATAGCCAAACGTCTCGCAAAAGACCTGCTAGGTTCAGAACATGCCGTGGTATTTCAGCCTGTCGCTAATACGGCACGACTTACGGCGGTGACATCGGGCGCGGTAGATTTGGCGATCGCCGATCTAACCCTTACTGAAAACCGAATGCGCCTCGTTTCCTTTAGCGACCCCTACTATCGCAACGGGACGGGTATTTTGACCCAAAACCCCAAATGGAATACGCTACAGGCTCTCTACCGCCAGACGATTGCGGTACTTCAACCTTCGGTCACACTTCCCTACCTTAAGTCAGCGCTCCCCAAAGCCCGTTTAGTCGGGGTGTCTTCTTACGCGGCGGGGCAGCAATTGCTCAGGACGGCGCAGGCGCAGGCTATGGTGGGCGATCGCCTAATCTTATCTAGTCTTGCTCGTCAGAACCCGCAGTACCTATTTTTTTCGACCAATTTGACCGTGCAGCCCTTGGCGATCGCCCTCTCTAAAGGTGTGCAGTATGAGCCACTACGACTGCGGATTAACGCAGCGCTCCGACAGTGGCAGCAAGAAGGCTGGCTTGAAGCCCAGCGTCAAACTTGGGGCTTACCTTAGCGCTATCAGATATTTGGGATGCCTAAATTTGATAGGCTGAGACAGGATGTAAGTTGTCTTCAAAAACAGCCTTAGTCATCTTTGGTCATTAACAATCAGCAATTCCCGATTATGGACAACAATCTAGTCGTTGTATATCTCAGTGTGCTGCTGGTGCTGCTGGGGGCAGCAGGCTGGTTTGTCCTGCGGCAGGTGTTTAGAACCCGAAAGACCGAGCTTACCCTCAGTCGTCTTCAAAGTCAGCTTGGTCAAGGTAAAGGCACCACTCAAGAATATTTTGAGCTAGGCAGTCTTTACCTGAGCAAAAATCTGGCAGTTCAGGCCATTCAGCAGTTTCAGCAGGCGCTTAAGGCCGCAGAAGCTGAGGGCGAAACAAATCTTGCGCCCATTTATAACGCGATGGGCTATGCCTATTTCACTCAAGAGCAGTTTGATGTCGCTATTCGCACCTATAAAGAGGCTCTAAAGCTCAAAGAAGATTATGTGGTTGCGCTCAATAACCTAGGCCATGCCTATGAGCGCAAAAACCTAGTCGCTCCAGCGCTAGATGCCTACGAAAAGGCGCTGAAGCACGAACCCAAAAATGACACCGCCAAACGACGGGCAAATTCTTTACGCAAACGAGTGGCGATCGCCTAAAGGGTTCCAAGCCTGAGCGCAACCCTAAACGCAGCCCCAAACGAAAAATAGTGTTTAAACTCAGGTAGGCACCCAGAAATCGGTACCATAAGAGATAGCGCAGCGTGTAACAAACCTTGCCCACGCAACATTCTTTCATCAATACGGAATTGGAGAGTCAACACAATGGATTTGGTCGCACTCCAGGGCACCTTGGATAATGCATCCTTTGCGGTGCTGTTTATTACCATGCTGCTCTATTGGAGCAGCGCTGCATTTCCTCAGGTTCCTTTTTTGGGCACCTTGGGCACCGCTGGCATGGCGATCGCCAATCTCTGCATTGCGGGTCTACTGGGTGCCCGTTGGCTAGAGGGCGGGTATTTCCCTCTCAGCAACATGTACGAGTCTTTGTTTTTTGTCTGCTGGGGACTCACCCTCTTTCACCTGATTGCCGAGCGCATGGGTCAAAGCCGTTGGGTTGGGGTGGCAACCGCGCCTGTCGCCACGGGAATTACCGCCTTTGCAGCTCTAACCTTACCGAAATCAATGCAGGTATCTTCCCCCTTAGTCCCCGCCCTTAAGTCGAACTGGCTGATGATGCACGTCAGCGTCATGTTGTTAAGCTACGGTGCGCTGATGGTGGGTTCACTGATGGCCGTTGCCTTTCTCATTGCCACGCGGGGCCAAGATATTGAGCTAAAAGGGAGTTCCGTGGGCACCGGTGGCTTCCGCACCCAAATCAAACGCGCCAAAACAGAAGACTATCAAGCCCCCGTTTTAGCATTCACAAGTTCAGGAGAAGGGGGCACCGCAGTCCTCAATCCCCCTGCGGTAAAACCTGCCTTGACCTTGCAGCGCCTTACCCTTGCTGAAACCTTAGACAACCTCAGCTATCGCGTGATTGGACTGGGCTTCCCGCTGTTGACCATCGGGCTTATTTCCGGCGCAGTTTGGGCGAATGAAGCCTGGGGGGCACCTTGGAGCTGGGATCCTAAAGAAACTTGGGCACTGATTGTTTGGCTCGTGTTTGCGGCTTATCTCCACGCTCGAATTACCCGTAATTGGCAGGGTCGTCGTCCTGCCTACTTAGCTTCCTTGGGGTTTGTGGTGATCTGGATTTGCTACCTAGGCGTTAATCTTCTGGGCAAAGGGCTGCATTCCTACGGCTGGTTTTTCTAAGTCTGCATTTTTGATATAGCCCCAAGGTCACTTTCATCCATTTGGTCTTGGGTTATCTCTGTGGTACTGTTCCCGTAGCTCAATGTAAACCTTAAAAACGCCAAGAGAACTATTTTCTATGGATATTGGACTAATCCAGAGCATCCATCTACTGGATCTTCGAGATGTTGTGTTGCACAGCGGTTTCAGCCATTCTCTTTTCTGTGGCAGTATCTGGATTGCTCAAGCCGTTAAAGATGATTTGTTCAATAACGTAGGTCAATCTTGGAATAATTTTATCCAGAGCGGTCAGGTTTGGGCGCTTGGGATTGGGTTTATGGTGGGCTATTTCTTTCGTGGCCTTACCTCCTAATCAGGATCATGGATTTAACAACTCGCAACTTTGACCCTCACCCCCAGCCCCTCTCCCGCCCTGGGAGAGGGGAGTAAGACTCTTGTCCCCCTTCTCCCGCTCTGGGAGAAGGGGTTAGGGGATGAGGGAGTG
>JAGVDA010000430.1 GCA_020058975.1 Thermosynechococcus sp. WC_1
CCCCTGTGCCTGAGCCTTCTTCTACCGCAGCGATTACTGCTGCTTTGGGTCTATTTGGTCTGTGGTATGGTCGGCGCTTTCGTGCGTCTCATAAAACATCTTTGTAGCCTAAAAGCATTGCTCGACTGAGCATTTTGTAAGGTAGGTTTACACTTTAAAGTTTGATTAATACCTATGGGTTCGCAAGCGCCTATGGGTATTTTTATGTCTAAAAAATGGGAATAAAATAACACCCAGGTTTTGTATGGGGCAGGTTTTGACGATAAATTTGGGATTCTCCAAAGCAGTATCAGCTAAACCCGCACCCTACCGCATGAGTTTTTTGAAAATTGGACGTTATTTAATTCACGATCCTAAGTTTTCTTTACTCTAAAATGTCTTTGCAGATGACCTGCTGTGGCTCTAGGTCTGCAAAAGATTCTTGGTCTAGGTTCACTTGCCAAGCTGAAAGGGTCTGGTAGGTACTGTTAGCGGTGGTCTGCACAAGGGCAAAGATGGGGCTGGCGGCGACGCTAGTTTGTTGAGGCTGTAGGCGGCATCCAGTGCCTAAAATAAGGCTTTGAGCATTGGGTTTAGTAATGGGCTTCACCTGTGTAATTTTCCACACGGCCTTGCCTTGTTGGGTGTATTTAACGAGACGCTGGAGCAAAATGTAGGACGCTTCGGGGCGATCGCAGATGACCCCCCCATACTCCTGCTGCTTGAGGGTACGACCTAGCAGCATATCGGTATATTGAGGACAAAGATTTTCTGGCAGGGTGGTGTAGGTTGTGCCCTTAAGCCGATTCATACATTGCGCGGCAGCCAACATAGGCCATGTTGCAATGAAAAACCCTAGCCCAGCAGCAGCTAGTCTTGGCAGAAAATAGAAGGAAGCAGTTGAGAAAGAACGTTGCTTCATTTGGCCTGTCGCAAGAGGAACCTCAACTAGGGTACTTAAAAGTCTTGATTTAATCTACTAAATTTAATGTATTTCTTTCGATTAGATCAGACGAGTAGACCATGGGTTTGGATCAGCCGAACTTTATCTTAAAATCGACATTTGATGATGCGCTGGGGGGTCAAAGCCTAAATGTTTCCAGGCGGCTGGGGTAGCGACGCGGCCTCGTGGGGTTCGATTTAGGTAGCCAATTTGAAGCAGGTATGGCTCATACACTTCTTCGATGGTTTGAGAGTCTTCTCCGGTGGCGGCAGCAAGGGTATCTAGACCGACGGGGCCACCGCCGTAATGCTCAATCATAACGCTGAGTAGGCGGCGGTCTGTCCAGTCCAGTCCGCAGGGGTCTACGTTGAAAAGCTCTAGGGCTTCGATGGCGATCGCCCCTGTGATGGGACTCACCTGCTTAACTGCCGCATAGTCTCGCACCCGACGCAGCAAACGATTGGCAATGCGAGGGGTTCCACGCGATCGCCGTGCCACTTCTTGAGCTGCATCGGGCAAAATCTCTACCCCTAAAATGGTGGCGGTTCGTAAAATAATTTGGTCGAGTTCGTCCGGCTCGTAAAAACGAAGCCGCTGAATAAAACCAAAGCGATCGCGCAGGGGTGAGGTTAAAGCGCCCACGCGGGTTGTGGCACCAATGAGGGTAAAGGGCGGTAGAGTGAGGCTACGAATACGGGCAGATTGGCCTTTGCCAATGGTGATATCTAGGCGGTAGTCTTCCATTGCAGGGTAAAGCAGTTCTTCCGTCATCCGCGATAGGCGATGAATTTCATCAATAAATAAAATGTCGCCTTTTTGAAGGTTCATGAGTAGCCCTACAATATCGCGGGGGCGCTCTAGGGCAGGGGCGCTGGTTACTTTACAGGTCACACCCATTTCTGTGGCAAGAATGAGAGAAATAGTGGTTTTGCCCAGCCCTGGGGGGCCATAGAGCAAGAGGTGGTCTAGCGGCTCTTGGCGAGACTGGGCGGCCTGAATGGTGATTTTAAGAACGTCTTTGAGTTCTCGCTGACCAATATATTCTGAAAGCTTTTGGGGGCGAAGCTTCTCGTCGTTTTGGCTGCGCTGTTCTTCTGGGGCGGCTTCTGCCCTAACGAGAGAAGGTGATGGCTCGGCTTCGGGTAGTGAGGATGAGTCTGCGGTGGCGGCAGGGACAGCTTTTTCTTTTGTGCGTTTTTGCGGCGGTTTATCCTCTGGCTGAGAGGCTTGAGGCTGGGAGGACACAATTGCCATAAGGCTGCAAATCTAAAGCTACTCTTGCAGTTTAGTTGAAATGAGAGGTTAACCCGAAGACAGCCTCATGTTGGCACGAGATACATAAAGACTTTGTGCTACAGGCTATTTTCTCGCAAAGGCGCTCATCGTCGAGTATTTTGCACCAGGTCTTTAATCTTGCTGTGAATCTATGAAGAAACGCAAAAAAGCTGCTGATTGGAGCCAACTCCGTTTAGGCTGTAGGACAGAAACTATCTATTGGGTTCATTTCTTAGATTTTATGGCAAATTCAAGCTCAGAGACTGGCAGCAAAAAAATTGCAGCGGGCATTTGCGGCATTTTATTAGGAGCCTTTGGCGTTCACAAATTTATTTTAGGCTATACCCAAGAAGGGGTGATCATGCTCGTAGTCTCACTTGTAGGTGGCATTGTCACCTGCGGTATTGCATCTTTTGTGATGGGCGTGATTGGGCTGGTCGAAGGCATTGTTTACCTTACAAAATCTGACAGTGAATTTAATGATATCTATTTAGCCAATAAGAAAGGATGGTTTTAAATACTTGAGATATCGGAATAGGTCAATTTGCCATTTGCAAGTCTTTCAGCTCACTTAATATAATGTTAACTGCTCAGGCCAAAAAACGTACCTTGTTGATTGGGATTATGCTCATTAGCATTGCTGGCTTTAGCGTTGTTGATACGTTAGATGTCAATTTAACGCTAAAGCTTTATGGGCTATTGGGTATGTGTCAAATTGGGTTTCTGCTATTTTTCTTGAGTCGAATTTCTTTTCGCTCATTCCTGAAATAACGACCCAGCTTGCAATTCTCTTGAATTAGTATCAGGGAAGTCTAAAAACTTCAGTCATGTTTTCCCTGTTCAGGATTGTTCTATGCTCGTAGAGATCGATTTTTTATCCTTGAGGTGCCATGAGTGCAGTAGACGTGTCAGCCGCCCCGCTTAAGTTTCGGTTTGACCGGAAGCTGTGGGCGCGATTTGTGGAGGTGGCTCAACCCTATTTCTATCCACCAGAAGCCAACAGTTCGCGGCAATTTTTCTTTCTGATTGCCACGCAACTTGTTTTTGTAGTCGCGTTTACCTTTTTCTTTGTGGTGGCTTTGGCCTTAGTAGGCTTTCAGTTCAACCCTAAATTTTTTGCAGGACTGGTGCAGCAGATTATTTATCTGCAATTTTTGTCGGGTCTGGGTAAAAACGCCTCAGAAATTTTTCAAAGTCTACTGCGCTTTCCAGCTACTTACATATTTTTGATACTTTTACTCATCAGCGGCGGCATTTTTTATGCCTATCGACGAAAGCTGAAGGGGATGGAAAAACAGTGGATCATTTTAGGATTTCTGCTTTTTCTTGCTTTTATTGTCAGTAGTCTAAATGTTCTGATTAGCTACGTCTTTAGATTTATTGACAACGCCCTCAACACGAGAGATCCTAAAGTTTTCTGGGAGTTTATAACGGTTTACGGCATTGTTCTCGTAGTAGCCATTCCGATTTTAGTTGGCTATGTGTATGTGCGTGGTAAACTAGCGCTCTTTTGGAGAGAATGGCTAACGAATAAGTTCTTGAACGGCTATTTTAAGGACAGAACTTATTATGAGCTAGATTCTAATGCTGCAAACACAAACATAGATAATCCAGATCAGCGTATTACTGAAGATATTAGGTCTTTTACGACCATTGTTTTAGACCTTATTTTAGATGTTTTAACTTCGCTGTTAGATCTCGTTGCGTTTACTGGCATTCTCCTCAGTATTTCGCGTGAGCTAACGTTTGGACTGGTCGGCTATGTTGCGATTGGGACTGCGATCGCCGTGATTATTGGCACTAAGCTGATTGAGCTTAACTTTAAACAGCTTCGTCTTGAAGGCGATTTCCGGTATGGGATGGTGCATGTCCGAGATAATGCAGAATCTATTGCGTTTTATCGCGGCGAATCTTTAGAAAGTAGCCAGGTCGTCAGTCGTTTGCGTCGAGCGATTCAAAATGCAGATTTTCTAATTATCTGGGCTGCTTTTCTCGGCACTTTTCAAAGAGCCTACAACTATTTTTCTCGGCTGATTCCTTATTTCATTGTTGCGCCTTTATATTTCTCAAAACAAGTCGATTTTGGAACAATCGGGCAAAGCATTTTTGCTTTTACTATGGTGTTTAGTGCGCTCTCGCTGATTACAAATCGTATTAATGATATTTCTTCGTTTGCGGCGAGTATTGAGCGTTTAGGAATGCTCTTTGAGCGCTTTGAGAAGCCAGCGGCAGGCGGTAGTAGAGATGGCGGCATTGTCAATCATCTTTCTACTCGTTTCAAAATTAGTGACCTAACGCTATGCACGCCCAATTCAGAACAAACCCTGTTTCAAAACCTTTCTTTTGAGCTAGAGTCGCCCCATTCTTTGCTAGTGGTGGGCACTAGCGGCTGTGGCAAAAGCTCATTGCTAAGGGCGATCGCAGGGTTATGGCGTAATGGTTCCGGCACCGTGGAAGCCCCAGACTACCAAGAGGTGCTGTTTTTGCCCCAAACGCCCTATATGCTGCTGGGCACCCTGCGCGAACAGCTTATCTACCCCAACCTGCGCCAAAACATTACCGATCAGGAGATTCAGGACGCGCTGAGGGTCGTGAATCTAGAAGACTTGGGCGATCGCATGGGAGGGCTGGGCGTAGAGAAAGACTGGGCTGCTGTGTTGTCTCAAGGAGAGCAGCAGCGCCTTGCCTTTGCTCGTAGTTTGTTGAGCCAGCCCAAATACGTCATCTTAGATGAAGCCACCAGCGCCCTAGATGTGACCAACGAAC
>JAGVDA010000173.1 GCA_020058975.1 Thermosynechococcus sp. WC_1
CAGATTGTTATAGCTCAGTTCTTTGCCCTGAAGTTGCGTCGCCGCCGCCCAGCCCGTGGGTGTTGTGCCAGTTTGGTACCAAATGGCGCTTTGGTGAGGGTTTTCGCCATAGCGGAGCGTTTGCTTTTCTTGACCAGAGAGAATTAGGGTTTTGGGAAGGACACTCGGCGATGTGGCGGTGCTGGAAGCCTGATTAAGGTAGTTGGCGATCGCCTGGTCGTAAGAAGCCGTCAGCGCAAACACCTTCAGCGCACAGCTTTGTCGAAAGGTTAGGGTAGGTTCACCGCTGTTCTGCTGAAGTTCGGCGAAGTAAGTCTCGTATTGGTCGGGCGCACACAGCACCGTTAGGTGCGCAAAGTTTTTAGCCGAGGCTCTCAACATGGCAGGACCGCCAATATCAATTTGCTCGATCGCCGCTGCTAAATCGGTTTCGCCGCGCCGCTGCTGGTCGGCAATGGTTTGCTCAAAGGGGTAGAGATTGACCACTACAAGGTCAATGGGGCGAATGTTGTTGGCGGCTAAATCTGTCAGGTCGCTTTCGACATCCCGACGTGCCAAAATGCCGCCATGAATTTTAGGGTGTAGCGTTTTGACCCGTCCGCCCAAAATTTCGGGTGCGCCCGTGTAGTCTGAAACTTTGGCAACGGGAACCCCTGCTGCTTTGAGAGTGGCTGCGGTACCGCCACTGCTGATGATTTCAAAGTCAAACTCGTTGACGAGGCGCTGGGCAAACTCGACTAGCCCAGTTTTATCAGAAACGCTTAAAAGTGCCAGACGAGTCATGGGGAAACCGAACCTATAATGAGTGCAACGCCTTTAACAGCATAAAGGCGGACGCGCGATCTTGACTGATAGAAACTTGACCTACAGTATAGGTATTCATCTCTCAGGAGTGCTGCTTTGTCTTTAAGTGCGATCGCCTACCCTACCCCGCCCCTTACTGCCCCAACAGGTCGCCTTGTCGCCCTTCACGGCTGGGGTTCTAATGCTCAAGATCTAGCATCTCTCGCACCTTATCTAAACCTGACAGAGTATCAGTTTCTTTTCCCTAACGGGCCAATGCCCCATCCTCAAGCGCCCAGTGGGCGCATGTGGTACGACCTCTCTGACTTTGTAACGCGCAAAGGTTTGCCAGAAAGCCGTCAGATGCTTACGGACTGGATGTTGGACTTGGAAGGCGACGATGGTGTTCCGCTCAGCAAAACCGTCCTAGCTGGATTTTCCCAGGGTGGCGCGATGACTTTAGATATTGGCACTCACCTACCCGTTGCGGGGCTTGTGGTGCTGAGCGGCTATTTGCATCCTTTGGAGGTGCGTCCCCTACCCAAAACATTCCCGCCGATTCTCATGATTCACGGGCGGCAAGATACTGTCGTTCAGATTGCGATCGCACGGAAATCTCATGCGGCTTTGGTTGAGGCTGGCGCTACGGTGGATTACCACGAGCTAGACATGGGGCATGAAATTAAGCCCGAAGCGATGATGTTGATTCAAAGCTTTGTGCGGCAGCAGTTACGTTGACCCTCTAGTAAACCAAAGAGTGAAAGAGGTATTGAAAAAGAAATCTGCCCCAGTTCGTCGATTGAAAAATTCTAAGATTGCGATGCGTTAAGCGCAGTCTGTACGGTTTTTCTGCCAGAGCTGCGCTAGCGTTTTCTGCACATCAGCAAAATCATTCCAGGGGTGGTACGAGACATTGCGATCGCCCAAATACTGCGCCAGGCGATCGCGCGCAAACACCACATCACCCACTAAGGCCATTTTGAGATCCGTCACCGAATCGCCAATAACGATGGTTTGCTCGGCAGGGTAACGCTGCATAATGTCTACCTTAGAAACCAGCTCAGAGTCTCCGAGAGCAGGGGAGTGCACCTTGAAATAAGCGCCTTGGGTGTCAATTTCTGCCCCATGCACCGCCTGTATTTTAGGAAGCAAAGTAGGAATTGCAGCTTCAACCATTGCCTTAAGTCCCCCCGTAATCACCACAAACGGAACAGCTTGAGCCTGCAAAAAATCTAGAAACTCCGACAACCCAGGACGCAGCGGCTGAGCGGCTGCAAAGTCTAAGATTTCGCCATAAACCGAGGATGGCATGGATTCTAGTAGTTGCAGTACCCCTTCTCGTAGGGTCAGCTCAAGGGCGTACATTTTAGGAATAAGTTCTGCCGCTAAGTCAGGGGTGAACTGCTTCAGCACAGCCACAAACGTTTCTTGCGCCGTAATGGTGCCGTCAAAGTCACAGAACACGATTTTCTCTAATGGTTCTAGTGTCACGGTGTCCCCCATTTTTCAAGGGCGCGTCGCAAAGCACCTGCTGGAATTTGAGCAAGTTCAAACGATTGACCTGGCTCGGCATGTTCTAGGGCTTCAAAGAATGCCCTTACGCCCTCGGCTGGCCCGTCGGGGTGATCCATAATGCCTGTGCCTGCATTAAGAATGACGTCTTGCCCGTAGTCGGCGATCGCCCTCGGCACCACGCCAGGGTGAATCCCTGCGGACGGCACCGGAAAAACATTGCGACTTCTCAGCGCGTCTCTAATGCGAAACTCTTCTGCGGCTTCAAAGGGTAAGCTGCCGTAATGCGACGGATACAGCACTGCATCTGCTCCCGCATGAGCAAACAAAGTACCCAGTAACGCAGAGTAGCTAAACCCGTGGTCTGGCGCACCACACCAAGCCCCAGCTAAGGCAGGGTGGGCAAAAATCGGCACAGAAATCTCTGGATCTGCTACTAGAGCCTCTAAAACAGAAAATCCATAAGACAAAACGTTGAGGAGCAGCGCATTGGCTCCGGCTGCAACGAGCTGTCTAGCCTGGGCTAAGAGCTGGCTGGCTTTACCCGTAACGTTGACGGCGTAAAGCAGCGATCGCCCGTTTTTCTGTTGCATATCCTCAATCACAGGGCGACAGGCTTTTAGTCGCTCTAGGGTTGGGGCACTGTGCAGGTTGCCTAAAATTTCATCATCTTTAATAATGTCGAGTCCTGCTCCGGCAACCTTGCTTAAAATCTGGGCATGGTCAGCAGCCGATAGCCCTAATGCGGGTTTATAGATTGCCATGACAAGGGGGCGACTGGGCGTGTTGAGGAGCGATCGCACCCCAGTTATGCCAAATTTAGGGCGTTGACCATACCCCGATGGCAGTCGAATTGCCGTAACCTTCGCTGGCCCAGCCATTGAATATTTGCCAAAGATCATCGTCAGCAGTGACGCAATATCGCCCTCCACATTGGCAACGGGGAAGCGCACGGTCGCCAATGCCGATCCATCTGTGCGGTTTTCAATGTTTACAACCTCAGCCTTATGAGCCAAGAAAGAAGCTTCACGATAGGCAAAAGATGCATCCCAAGTGCCGACAGTTTGACCTAGGGCAATCACCTGCGCCTGTTTTTCGGCATTTACTCCAGTCGGAAAGCGATAGTCAACTTCAATTTGCATGGGTCTATGCGGCAACGGCCTGCATCCGAATGGCGGTTGCTGTATATTCTGGTGTCCAGCCTAACGTGTCTACAAAGTAGCGGACTGCTTTAATGCGCCGCCCAGAGGTCAAATAAAACCAGTGTTCTGTTCCGGCGGGGACGTTGATGTATTCTTCTGGCTGAATGGTCAGCTCCATCTGTGACCCGTCTGGGCACACAAACCCAAAAACCCCTTCACCATCCACGATGTAGCGCACTTCGTCGTCGGCATGGGTGTGAGGACGGCTAAATTTTTCGAGCAGCCCATTGAGGTTAGGGGTATCGGGGTTAAGCACAATCAGATCTCTTGACTGATAGCCTTCTAAGGAATCGAAATAGTGGTCGAGGGCCCGCAGTACCTGCTCTTTTTCGTCATCCTGAAGGCTGGGCTGCGCGAGAAGGGCTAAGGCATTGCCCCCGACAGGCCATTGTTTGAGCTGAATATTGAGGGCAGCAAGGTGTTTACCGATGTGTTCTAGATCGGTTAGCGTTTGCCCATTCTCTAATTGCAAGATTGCCATTGAATATCAACCCTAAAGCCTAGAGGTTTAGTGTAGCGATTTTTACGGTCAATCGACCAAGCGATGAAGAGCTATCTCAAAAATATCATATATGATAATATATAGGGATGAATTCATTTTTGGTGCGCGAGTATCTAACACAGAGAAAGGTCAATCCTTATCGTGATTGGTTAATGTCATTAGACAAACAGGCACGGGCAAGAGTTCAGGCCAGGGTGATGCGGTTTGAGCTGGGAAATCTGGGAGACTGTAAGCCCTTAAGCAATGGGGTTTGGGAAGCTCGCTTAATGTTTGGAGCAGGATATCGAATTTACTTTGCTCTGGAGGGTTCTAAAATTCTACTGTTATTGGTAGGAGGTGATAAACGCACCCAGAACAAAGATATTAAGCTCGCTCAACAGTATTGGAATGATTATTGCTCAAGAGAGGATGATGATGAAGCAAGGTAGAAGTAAAGACTGGAATGAAGGGCTGGCAGAGGATCTTCAAGATCGGGAGTTTGCGCGGGAGTTTTTGCTGGCAGCGGTTGAGGAAGATATCTCGATTCAGGCAGCACTGGGCAAAATCATTCGCGCCTATGGGTTGAAGGAGTTTGCAGCGGAAATTGATATGCCAAGTTCCAATTTGAGTCGTGTGCTTAGGCCAAGTTCTAATGTGACGCAACAAACACTCAATCGCTTGCTGGAGCCGTTTGGCCTTCGCTTAAGTGTGGCTCCGACTAATGACAGGTTTAGGGCTGCTGGATAGTCAACGAGGGCTTGTATCCCTGAAGTCATCTATTTCCTTTTAATCTGGCTGAGAATGGATGGGTCTTTAATTTGATCATCATTGGCTAACAGAAAGGCTTTGCTGAGAATGACTGAAAGGGTGGTGTCGCCTTCAAAGGGTAGAAAGATAGATTCTGTTGTGACTCGTTTGTGATGATCGGGGACGATACAAAGATACTAGAGCTGTTGCGTTATAAAACGACCTAAAACTCTTTGACAACCTATCTTTTCTTATTTCTTCTTCCTTGCCTCTCTAAGCTATGCAGCTTCTAAATAA
>JAGVDA010000418.1 GCA_020058975.1 Thermosynechococcus sp. WC_1
AGGAGATTTTGACCAAGGACAAGGTGCCGCTGCGGCTGAATCTGACGGCAGGCTACCGCATTACGGATCCCGTTCGAGCCAAAACGGAGCTATCGGATATTGAGAATTTTGTATACAAGGAGCTTCAGTTTGCCCTGCGCGGCGCGGTGGGTACCCGCAGTCTAGATGCGCTGCTAGAAAATAAGGACACGATTGATGCCAGCGTGGCGGAGTACATCCGGCAAAAGACCGCTGACTACGGCATTGAGATTGAGTCGGTTGGGGTGAAAGACATTATTTTGCCAGGGGAAATTAAGGCGATTTTGTCGAAGGTTGTAGAAGCTGAAAAGGCAGCTCAGGCGAATGTGATTCGGCGGCGAGAGGAGACGGCTGCAACGCGCAGTATGTTGAATACGGCAAAGGTGATGGAGGATAGCCCGATCGCATTACGGCTTAAGGAGCTAGAAATTTTGGAGCGGATTGCGGAGAAGATTGAGCATATTAACATCAATGGCGGGCTAGACAGCATCTTGACTGAGGTGATTCGGATCGCTCAGAAACCGTGAAGTCTAAAGAAGCAATCGTTCTATCTGTTTTTCTCAAGAATCATGAGAATTAACGAACCGCAGCGGCTTTCATGGCGGAATAGTCTGATAGAAATGAGTGAATGGGTGTCCAATGATTTTGATTGAGTGATTGGTAGGCCGCTTCGATGGCTTCAACCGAGGCGATCGCATCTGCCATCGTAATCAGCAGTGGTTCCTGTTTCAAAATTGCCTTCGAGAAGTTTTCAATTTGGCTGCGGAACGACTGCACTTTGTTGTAGCCCTGCCCAAACACTACCCAATCTTGACTGGCGCTTTGACGGTACTTAGACTCCTTCCAACCCACTGAAATGGTGCCGTTAGAGCCGTAAATTCGTAGATAGTAGTCGAGTTCTTTATTGATGCTCCAGGACAGGTCAATATTGCCCATTACACCGCTGCTGCTTTTTGCAAAGATCCGCACCGTATCTTCTACGGCGAGGTTTTGGGTGCGTTTGCCCTCTACGACCTGAATTTCTGCCAAAGGCCCCAAAAAGTAGCGCATGATGTCTACCGAGTGGGTGCCGTTGTCCATCAAAACGCCGCCACCGCTAATTTCAGGGTTTGCATTCCAGCGGCTAGACATGTCTACGCGAGACGTAAATGCATTTTCAAACAGTACAATCTCGCCCAAAATGCCTGATTCAACAATGCTTTTTGCCCGAATCACATCCTCGGCATAGCGAAACTTAGAGGCCATCGTGAGCAGTACGCCCATTTCTTGGGCAGCGGCCTTCATTGCTAAAGCACCTTGACTGCTGATGCTAAAGGGCTTTTCGCACAAAACATGTTTACCCTGCTGCACCAACTCTATACAGATACTGGGATGGGTTGAGGGCGGTGTACATACCACCACGGCATCCAATTCTACGTTGGCAAGCATGGCTTGGTGGGATGTAAACGCCTCGCACTTGAGCGTTTCTGCCATTGCGGTGGCTGCTTCGGGTCGCAGATCTGCGATCGCCACCAGTTCTGCCCATTCCGTCTGTGCAAAGGCTTGCCCATAAGCTTGAGCAATGCCGCCTGCCCCCACTAACCCGAATTTAACTTTTGTTTCAGACATTGTTGTTCACCCTTTCAATCACAGTTCAGTCACAAAACCAGATCATCTCGTAGGGGCAGGTTTAGCAGACCACTGCCGCATCAATCCCTCACCCTTCGGCAAAACCTGCCCTCTTTATTCATTCATCTACACCCTTCGACAAAACCTGTCCTCTTTATTCATCCATCCACACCAATCCCTCACCCTTCGGCAAAACCTGCCCTTTTTATTCATCTGCATCACATCGACAAATCAGAAATCGCCGTCTTCAGCGCCCGTGCAATGTAGTCAATATGTTCATCGGTATAGGCTTCATTCCAAGGCAGCACCAGCACCCGCTCTAACCCTGCAAAAGTACCAGGAAACTTCTGGGGACTGTAATCTACGGCCTCTGGCCTCGCCAAATTAAACGGAAAGCGAGAATTGCCAAAGGTGCGCTGATCTTGAATCACGGCACACTGAAACGCAGGCTTTTGGATATAGCGCGGGGCTGAAAAAATGCCAAAGTCTTCTTTAAGACGCTTTGCTAAACCCACCGCACCTTCGGTAATTTTTTGCGCATCTACGCTCAGGCAATACTTCCAGAAAACGTGGGTGTTGCGAGGGTCTTGCCAAGGGGTTTCAATGCCAGCAATGCTCTGGAGCATTGCCGTCAACTTTTGGGCGCTAGATTGCCGCTTTGCCACAATATCTTTGAGCTTACCGAGCTGCGCAACCGCCACTGCACCCTGCAGCTCACACATGCGGTAATTGGGCGCAATAAAGTAGTGGTCGGGGTTGGGGTCGCCATAGCCAAAGGCTTTATTGATAAATAAGAACATACGGCGGGCAAGTGCATCATCGTTGGTCGTAACAATGCCGCCTTCGCCTGTAGTAATGTGCTTACCCTGCTGCAAGCTAAAGCAGCCAATGGTGCCAATGCCGCCCACAGCCTGACCGCTATGGGTGGCTAAAAACCCTTGGGCGCTGTCTTCAATCACCGGAATGCCCTTCGCATTTGCCAGCGCCATAATTTCCGTCATCTCGCAGGGGTTGCCAAACAGGTGAGTGACAATAATGGCCTTGGTGCGATCGCTGATGCATTTCTCAATCGTCTCTGCCGTCACGTTCCAGGTGCGCGGGTCAACATCGGCAAACACAGGGATAGCGGTCTGGTACAAAATGGGCGTTAAGGCACCCATATCTGTAATAGAAGTGGTGATAATTTCATCCCCAGGTTCTGGGTCAATGGCGGCGATCGCCGTATGTACCGCTGCTGAACCTGAAGCACAGGCATAGGCATACTTCACGCCGATTAGATCTGCAAAATTTTGCTCAAGCTGCTTAACAAATGTCCCTTTTGTGCTGGTTAATGTGCCGCTATGAATTGCCTGCATCAGAAGCTGAATTTCTTCAGCGCCAAGGGTACGGCCTGATGCATCTTGATCGGAGGGTAATGTTAGGCGATGGTCTTGAACAAGCATTTGAATTTCCTTAGGGTTTATGACTTAATAGCAAATTAAATAGGCTTAAAATCAAACTTAAATTGTTATTATTAAATTAAGTTCATACA
>JAGVDA010000050.1 GCA_020058975.1 Thermosynechococcus sp. WC_1
AATCCCCAGGTCGCTCAACAACTTAAACTAAATCTCTCACAACTGACGCTGCAAAGCCAATCCCTGCAACACTTCTACGGACTTGTGCGTAATGGATAGCCCTCCCGAGAGGGGATTGATGAATCGGTTTATAGCAAAAACCTATACGGAAGGGAAACTCGAAGGCTTGTATGTACACCGTAGATTAAAGACCTATGAATGAGTCGCAGCAGCACTGACTTTTTAAAGCGTCAACGACTGAGGATTGGTTTCAATCAGCTTGGCTAAATCTTGCAGAAACGCCGCCGCATCAGCACCATAAATAATGCGGTGATCGCAGGTGATATTGACCTGCATCTGCTGCTTAACGCCCATAAGTCCATCTTTGGTTGCCACCACCTGAGGCCGAGATGCCCCGATCGCCAAAATTGACCCTTGCCCAGGCGGCAAAATCGCATCAAACCGATCCACACCAAACATCCCTAGGTTAGACAGCGTGAAGGTGCCCGTGCTGTACTCATCGGGCTGAAGCTGCTTGGCACGCGATCGCTCCACTAAATCTTTCCAGTTGCGAGACATGGAATACAGATCTGACTGATCTGCGCCGCGTAACACAGGGGTAATGAGTCCACCATCGGGCATTGCAACCGCAACTGCTATGTTGATTTGACTGCGGTACTGAATCCCCTGCTCGGCATAGCAGGCATTAAGCAGCGGATGCTTTTTAAGCGTGACGGCGACCGCCTTTGCCAACAGCGCCGTCATCGTCACACCCTTGCTCTTGACCTGTTTGTAGAGCACATCTAGGGCATCTGTGGTGATGGTGTAGCCTACGTGGTATGTGGGCACCTGTAAGCTGGCAACCATGTTGCGGTTTACGGCTTGCTGAAGGGTATTGAAGGGGGCAATTTCTCCTGCTAAGGCCGCTGCTGGAATGGCTGGAGCAGCAGAAACAGTTGGAGCCACAGAAACGGACGCGACGGGTGCTGCTATCGACTGGGCAATGGGTGCCGTGGGGGTTTTACCTGCTGCCACTTCAACGTCTGCCGCGACAATTCTGCCAAAAGGGCCACTGCCTTTAATGGTGTTTAGCTCTACCTTGAATTGCTTGGCAAGCTTACGCGCCCGTGGGGATGCAACCATACGACCCGTAGAAACTACGGTCGCTTCGGCGGTAGCTGCGCCATTGAGAACTGGTACCGCAGCGGCTACAGGTTCTGGGATGGCAGCAGCAGGGCTGGGTGTGGCAGCAGGGGCAGCACTTGCGCCAGAACCCTTGAGTTTTTCTTGCGCTTGGGCAATTTCAGCCTCGGTTTCGGCGATGAGTCCTAGGGTAGAGCCAACGGGTGCGGCTGATCCGGCAGGGACGGCGATCGCCGCCAGATAGCCTTCATAAAATGACTCCACATCCATGTCGGCCTTATCGGACTCAACCACCAACACGGTTTCCCCTTTCTCGACCTTATCCCCTGGGGCTTTTGACCATGAGACAATCTTTCCTTCGGTCATCGTTGAGCTGAGAGCAGGCATGAAAACTTCACGAATCATGGGGCGGCGTTCCGAATCAGGGGTTTATATAAGGATAAGGGATGAGTCTGGTGTGGGTCTAAGGCTGAAGTGGATCAAAGCCAAAGCTTACTCAGTAAAGCATTCTAACGCAGGGCGTATCGTCAAACATCCTACAGTTCGCCACGAATGTCTTCGACAATGCCGTCGCGCAGCACCACTTCTACCTGCATTTTGCGGATGAGGTGGTCGCCTTTTTGAAGATGGAAGAAGTTATCAATCTGTCCTTGCTCTACTTCTTGCTCCATTTCTAGCACCTGCACCTGATTGAGCTGCTGCAAAACCTGATTTTTTTGCTCTAGCAATTCACTCTTACGGGCATTGGCCTGAGACTGAAGATCTTGAATCTGAGCATTCATAGCATCGGAAGGTTGACCAATCATCTGGCGCTGAAGCTCGGTCATCATCTGCTGAACCTGAAGCTCTAGCTGCTGAAGCTGACCGTCAAACTGATTAATTTGCGCCTGAAGCTGCTGCTGGGCTTCTTCTTTCCACAGAGGGGTGACAATGGCCTTCACAGGGATGGCACGGCGGACTAATAGCTGATCGCTCACAATATCCATGCTTAGAAAGGTGTAGGGTCTACAAAACGGCAAAAATTTGAGGTTAACGCAAGATGATTTGGCGCATCATGCCTAAATCAAGACGCAAACATCCCGTCGATCATATCGCGGTAGCGTTCCATCACAACAGGCCGTCGCACTTTTAAGGTTTGCGTCAGCAGTCCGTTATCAATGGAGAATGGCTCTAAAACAAATTGCACAGGTCCAATTCGGTCATCTACGCGGTAGCCGGGTCGGTTCTGTACTTCTCTCACCAGTTCTTTGCGGTACAGGTCTTGGATGGGCTTACTGTCGAAAGTTAAAACTGCTTTGCCTTCAGAGGCTGTTGCATCCTCATGGCCTGACAACACCGCATTTTGACCTGCTGCCCAAAGCTTTAGAGCATCAATATTGGGTACAATCAGCGCCCCAATCGAGCGTTGGTCTTGGCCTACCAACATAATTTGGTCAATGTAAGGGCTACGCGCACAGGCATCCTCGATAGGCTGTGGCTCGATATTTTCGCCGTTGGACAGGACAATAGTGTCTTTGGCGCGGCCTGTCAAAATAAGGTCAGACTGAGGCGTAAGCCAGCCCAAATCTCCGGTATCAAACCAGCCGTCAGGGTCAATGGCCTTTGCAGTGGCGTCTGAATTGTTGTAATACCCTTCCATAATTTGAGGCCCGCGCGCTAGCACAAGCCCCTGTTGCCCTAATGGTAGAACCTGTCGCGTTTCAGGGTTGACAACTTGCAATTCGGTGAACTGGAGGGGTTGTCCGGCAGAACGGCGTAAGTTTCGCTCTAGACGGCGTGAGGTTAACACCGGAGAGGTTTCGGTGAGTCCATAGCCGACGAGCAGATTAATCCCCACGATTTCAAAGAAGTTTTCGAGGTGCATGGCAAGGGAGCCACCACCGCTAACTGAGGCTTTGAATTTGCCGCCCAAGGCATCACGAACTTTGGTGTAGACGAGGCGATCGCCCAATCCATGCACCGGAGCCAGCACCCAGCACAGAAGCTGCGCTTTAATCTTCTGCGCTAGGGAAGGATTGAGATTGTTCAAATCCAGCCCCTGCACCAGTCGCCGCGCCTCAACATAGCGCTGGCTTTGACCAAAAAAGAACCGCACCAGCTTTTGCTTAGACTCCGGCTGATCGCGGAACTGCTTTTGAATGGCTTCATAGAGCGATTCCCATAGGCGGGGCACACTTGCCATAAATTCTGGTGGATAGGCCAGCAGATCTCGCTTCAGGTTGCGAATGTTGGTATAGACCTGAGTGCAGCCTTGGGACAGCAGGTAATACTTGACGGTGCGTCCAAAGGAATGCCAGGTGGGGAGAATGCTAATGGCGCGATCGCCAGGGGCTGGCCTTAGCACATCAGAGAACGTATTCATCTGATGCATGAGGTTAGCATTGGTGAGCCGAACGCCCTTGGGCTTGCCCGTTGTACCAGAGGTATAGAGCAGGGTCGCCAACTGATCGAGCTTAAAAATTGGGGCTGTCAATGCATAGCCACTGCCAATCTCCA
>JAGVDA010000362.1 GCA_020058975.1 Thermosynechococcus sp. WC_1
CCCACAGGTACCCCCTGATCTAACATTTTGCGAATGGGCGCAATGCCACTGGCAAGACGCATATTGCTACAGGGGCAGTGCGCTACACCCGTTCCGGTTTTGGCAAACTTTGAAATAGAATCATCGCTCAACTGCACACAGTGGGCGTGCCATACGTCTTCGCCCAGCCAGCCTATCGACTCTGCAAAGTCTCCTGGAATCAGGCCAAACTTATCGAGGCTGTAGGCCACATCAGACTGATTCTCGGCAAGATGGGTGTGCAGCCGCACCCCTGGATACGCCCGCGCCATCGCCGCCGACTCCCGCAGTAGATCGGGCGAAACGGTGAAGGGAGAACAGGGCGCAAGGGTCATCCGCAGCATCGCGTGACGGTCATTATTGTGGTACTGCTCAATCAGTCGCTGGGAGTCTTTCAAAATCTCAGACTCTTGCTCAACTAAGTGATCTGGCGGTAGCCCGCCCTTACTCACGCCCATGCTCATGCTGCCCCGACTGGCATGAAATCGCAGCCCAATCTCGGCGATCGCCGCAATTTCATCATCCAAAGTACAGTCATTCGGGAATAGGTATAGGTGATCGCTCGCGGTAGTACAGCCCGACAGCATCAGTTCTGCTGCCGCCATCTGAGCGCTGACATAAACCCCTTCCGCAGTAAGCCTGGACCACATGCTATAGAGTGCTTCTAGCCAGTTAAATAGGCTACAGTTTTGCGCCGCTGGAATCACCCTTGTGAGCGTCTGGAAAAAGTGATGGTGGGTATTGATGAAGCCAGGAAGGACGATGTGGCGATCGCCCAAATCCAGCACCTCATCTGCTGTTTGTGGGAGTTCTGCCGCTGTCCCCACCTGCTCAATCACCTGATCTCGCACAAAAATGGCTGCGTTATGAAGCTCTCGTCGAGCGTCATCCATCGTGACGAGGGTGTGAATGTTTTTAACCAGTAAAGTCGTCATAGGCGTTGAAGAAATAGGCTTTTAGTGATCTTCAAAAATAAATCAGGCTTCAGACATGTTCTGAAACCTGCTGAGTGCAAGCAAGTGAGAAGAATCTAAACAAGCATGATGGCAATCACAAATTAACGGAGCGGTGCCCTTGCACTGCTCTTTAGGCACTCTCCAGTTCTGCTATTTCACTCTTAACTTCTGTACTCGGATTCTGAGGCAGCAACCAGCTTAAGAGAATAGCCGTCAGACCACCCGTTGACGTAGCAGAGGAGAACATGTTTTTGATAATAGCGGGCTGATTAGTGAACAGCTCTGGCACAAACACAACTCCTAATCCTAAGGCCAGAGAGACAGCGATAATAATGGTTGACCGGCGATCAAGATTTTCAGAGGCGATGATCCTAACACCTGCCACTGCAATCGAACCAAACATTACGGTAGTCGCGCCGCCGAGAACAGCCTGGGGAATGGACTGGAATGCACCGCCCACAATGGGCAACAACCCCAGCAATACCAAAATCCCCGATACAAAAAAGCCAACATAGCGACTTCCCACTCCCGTCATTTGAATGACGCCTGTGTTTTGGCTGAAGGTGGTAATGGGGAATGTGTTGAGCAATGCAGCCAGAGAGGAATTTAAACCATCTGCCAATACGCCTGCTTTAATGCGGCGGAAGTAAATAGGTCCAGTAATGGGTTCTCTAGAAACCATCGAAGTCGCCGTCATATCCCCCACCGACTCAATAGCAGTAAGCGGATAGAGAATTAGGAAGGGAATCAGCGCCGCAATATCAAAGCTCATACCGAAACGGAAGGGGACAGGCAGGCTGACAATTGGCAGCTTTGTAAAAGTGCTGAAGTCTATCAAACCGAGGAAAGCTGAGGCAATATAGCCCACCAATAAGCCGATGGCGATCGCCCCCATGCGCACATACTGATTTTTGGACAGTGTGAGGACAATCACAATCAGAAATACACCCACTCCCAAAGCCATATTCTGAGCATTCGCAAAAGTATTATTTTGCAAGGCAATAGTTCCTCCCGCCATGCTGGTAATCCCGGTCTTCAGCAAGCTCAATCCAATCAGCATCACCAGCGTCCCTGAAACGATCGGCGTCACAATTTTGCTCAACAGGTGCAAGAACCGGCTCAACAGCACATTGGCAAACGCTCCGAAAAAGCAAACGCCAAAAATCAGGGCTAGTGCTTGCTCAGGGGTTCTTCCGCCCTGAATAGCCGTGGCTCCTACGCCTAAAATTGCCCCTAAGAAGGCAAAGCTAGTTCCCTGCAAACTAAGTAAACCCGAACCGATCGATCCAAATGTTTTGCACTGCACAAAAGTACAGACACCAGAGGCAAACAGCGACATGCTGATGAGAAAACTGGTGGTAGCTGGGGCAACTCCTAAGCTGGTGCAAATAATTAATGGTGGGGTGACAATGCCCACAAACGCTGCCAAGACGTGCTGAATGCCCACAACAATTGATTCAACCAACGGTGGGCGATCATATAGTCCGTAAATTAATTCTGGATCTGGGCTTTTGAGGTCTGCTGATCGTTCTGGATAACCCTGAGCCTTTAGTAAGTTTTGTTCTGAGGATTCCATTTCCTGACGTTGCACCATAAGTTTGTGATCACCTTCCAATTCTGTTGAGGTTAGTAGTATTGACCAACTACTTTTGAACCACGCAGAAGCCTGGAGCGGATTTTAGCTTCCGTCTCACCGATGCCATGAGTTCCAACATGTGCCATTCATGATCCTCGCTTGCAGTAGCAGCAGCATTCTTTTCATCCGTATTTCAAAACTCCACAGTAAGGTCTTGGAGTAATTTGCGCTAAGGTATACCGTATACCTAAATTCATCAGCATTCTGTATCCAATAAGGCGGAAATCACTTGAGTGCTTCAGCGTAGACTACAGGTCGCAGCGTCATCTGCTAGCACGTTGCAAAGGTTCACTGTTGGCAAAATAGGGTTGAGAGGAACTGTTGGCTATGTTTAAATTTTTATCGAGACTAAGTTCATTTATCCTTTCGGTAGGAGTAGCTATAGGAGTTTGGGCTGGAATGCCGATGGTTACACAAGCCGCAGTGCAAGTTCCGCCAGGTTCGTTTGCGTCTTTGGAGGGGGTAGCGAACTATCCTACTTCTGCGTTTCAACTCGCCGAAGCTGCGCTTGAGGCACCAGCAGTAACGGATGCGGCTGCGGAAGCAGTAACGGATGATGCTGCGGCAGCGGCAGCAGCCAAAGAAGCAAAGGAAGCGGCGAAAGCAGCAGAAAAAGAAGCCAAAAAACTAGCCAAGGCAGAAGCTAAAAAGCTAAAGCTCGCGGCTAAAGAGGAAGCTAAAAAGCTAAAGCTCGCGAAGGAAGCAGAAAAAGAGGCTGCGAAGGCTGAGGCTAAAAAGCTAAAGCTGGCAGCTAAGGAGGAAGCTAAAAAGCTGAAGGAGGCTGAAAAGGCGGCAGTTAAGCCTACTGAAGCAGCAGCAGCCCCTGCCTCATAGCTTTATGCCAAAACCGCTGGCGTTTTACGGTGGGTGGAGCGCTAACGGCTCTATGCTAATGGACGATAATGCGATCGCGCCCTTCAGTCTTCGCTTGATAGAGTGCGCGATCCACTTTAAGCAGCAATTGCTCAGGCGTGATCGACTCGGTTGGGATAACGCTTGCAATACCAAAACTGACCGTCACATACTGGCTCACTTTCGACTGCTGATGCGACAACCGTAAAGCCTGAATATGCGTTTGAATTTGTTGGGCAACATCCCTTGCGCCTTCAACAGACGTATTGGGTAAAAGCATGACAAACTCCTCTCCGCCATAGCGTGCTGCGAGGTCAGACGGACGGCGGGCGGCATGGGCGAGCGCCTGAGCAATTTTGTAAAGACAGTCATCCCCTGCCTGATGCCCATAAGCATCGTTGTACTGCTTAAAATAATCTACATCACAAAGAATTAAAGAGAGTGGTAGCTGCTCTCGCTTCAGCCTTTTCCACTCTTGAGAGAGCCGTTCATCAAACTGCCGTCGATTAGCAATTTGGGTGAGTGCATCTATGTAGGCCAGGGTTTGAAGGGTTTGATTCGCAGACTGAAGTGCTGTTTCAGCCGCAGCTCGACGCTGAATTTCTTGCTCAAGAGACTGGGTGCGATCGCTCACCTTTTGTTCTAGCGAGTGTGAATAGTCTTCAAGCTGCCGCTGCGATTGCTGAAGTTTTTGGCTCATCTGATTAAACGAGTTTGCCAAGGTAGACAACTCTCGAATATTTGGGGCATGAACCTGATAGTCAAACTCTCCCTGGGCAATTTTTTGGCTGGCTTGACTGAGTTCAACAATGGGCTTAACGAGCCAACGACTGATGACTGTATTCAAAACAATCACCCCTATTAATGCACCCAAACACAGAAGCGTTGTAGTTTGGGTGCCCGCATGAATTTGTGCCATCACATCAGATTCTGGCACCACAATGACAATCAGCCAGTCAATGCCGTGCTTCATTGAAAACGGTAAAACTTTGACAAATTCGCCTTGGTGATTTGACGCAAAGTAAAATTTTTTTGACTGCTGAATGGTCTTAAAGTCTTTTACTTGACCTAACAAAGATTGAGCCGTGGTGCGAGTAGATGGGGTTTGACTGTCTAAGATATTGACCCGCTGGGGCGATCGCCCCAAAGTAAGCCGAAAGGGCTTTTCCTGGCTAGAGCTGGCGACCAGCAGCCCAGAGCGCTCAATGAGAAAAATTTGTCCAGCAGGACTGACTAAATTTTGCGCTAAAAAGTTTTGAATTCCCAGCAGCGAAATATCGGTTCCGCTCACTCCAACTAATTTTCCAGTCGGGCTATAAAGCGGTTGGCTCGCCCCGACAAAAATAGTCCCAGGCGTAAAGCCAGCATAAATTGGCGTCCAGATGGCCTGTTTGGCGGCGATCGCCGCTTTGTACCAGGGGCGTATTCTGGGGTCGTAGGCAGGTTTTTCGATCTTGAGCTTCGTCCTACGCTGCCCCAATGCATTGGTGTCATAGTAAGTCCCAAAATACTGAGTGGATGGGTTGGAGATGGCAAGCTGCACATTTTGAGTCGCACTAGGTCGCCACGCCCCCAGCGTGCTGCCTTGTTCGGTGCCTAAGTTAATCCAGGTCAGGCTTCTAAATAACTGCATCTGCTGCCAGAGATACTTTTCTAATTGCGTATCAGGGGCGTCAAAGTCCAAATTCAAAGCACCGCGACGGACGGCATCACTGTTGATTTGGTTGACCACCTGAGCTGGTTCTAGATAGCTGGTTAATTTTTGTTCAATCTTTTTACTCACTGCATCCATGAGCTGATTGGTCAAATCTTCAACAGAGCGCTGACCGTTACGATGGGAAAGATAGCCTACCAGCCCCACAATCGCCACAACTTGGAGGATAAACGGAATGGTCAACATCCCCTGAAAAGAAGCCGTTCGAGAAAATCGTAGCCACTTTTGAACCTGTCCAACAACCGTACTAGCGCGAACGTTACGAAGCATTGATCTAGATCACTCAGATTGTTCAAGAGCCTGATGAAAAGAGGGCTTCAAACGCTTCCCCAGCATTGTTTGCTTGAGCGGAAAATCTTAAAGACCTAGGCCATTCTAATTCTTGCCCTATCCGTTGACGTATAAACCTGCGGAAAGTTACCGCCTGATTGTGGAACCAGGGTCAAATATCTACAGCCTTTAGCGGCAACATCGGTAAAAGCGGCTGCTCTAGCAAGCCTGCTTGCACATACTTTTGATAAACCGACATTTCTAGCGTCAGCAGCGTATCTTGATGGGTTTTGGTACTCAACGCCAGTAGCACTGGGTGGTGATTTCGTAGCCGATTAATGTCTTGCTGTAAGGTATCTCGCTGCGTCTCAATGGTGGTTATCTGCTGCTGAAGCTGGTGGGCTGCAATGTCTGGATGTGCCTCTTGGGTTAAGTGTTGCAAGACAGAACTGAGGGCTTCTCGTCGCGCAATCAGTTCTAAATACTTTTGCTGGAGCGATCGATCTTCAGTTAGGTTGAGTAATTTTAAGAGGGGTTGGGTGGTTAGCCCCTGAAGCAATAGCGTAAACAATACCGTCTCAAAGACGTTTGCCATAATTTCTTCATAGCCCATCACCGTTGTGGGGATGCTCAGCGCTAGGGCAATAGAAACCGATCCGCGCAAGCCGCCCCACCACAGCACAGTCTGGTCGCGCCAAGAAATAGAAGACTGAGCCAATCCGTTGCTAATGCCGCCTAGCCCATAAATCGTCACGGCACGAGAGAGAATGACTGCGGCGATCGCCACTACGGTTGTCGGCAAGTTAGGTATAATTTGGCGAAAATAGACCTGATCGCCAATCAGCAAAAAGACAATAGAGTTAATAAAAAAGGCAATAAACTGCCAAGATTCTTTAATAAACTGTCGTGAAGCAGATGGACTTTCCCAGCCGAGATTGCCCATCAGCAGCCCAGCCGTCACTACCCCAATCACGCCAGATCCGCCCAGCTCTTCGACCATGAGGTACGTGCCGTAGGCCGCAATAAGCGTCAGGGACTGCTCTACCCAGGGTGACGCCAGTCGCTGCGTCAAACTAGCCAGACAAAATCCAATCAGTGCCCCAACCCCAACGCCAATGCTCGTCACCGCTAAAAACTGAGCAACGGTTTCTGAGAGGCTAAGGCTATCGGAGCCAAGGGCTAAGGACAAAACAATCCCAAAGGCGACGACAGCCGCCCCGTCATTGAAGAGGCTTTCGCCTTCCATCAGGGTTGTGAGCTGTTTACCTGCCCCCACGTCACGAAATAAGCCAATCACCGAAGCCGAATCTGTCGCCGAAAGACAGGCACCGACTAGCAGCGCGGTAGTGAGGGGTACACCTGCGATTTGGTTGAGTGCTACCGCAACGCCTGCGACAGAAAACACCACTCCGCCTACGGCAAACAGACTTATGGGCAAGGCATTTTCTACAATGCCAGTCCACTTCATATTCCAAGCCGCCTCAAATAAAAGGGGCGGCAAGAAGATAAATAGGATAAGTCCAGGCGATAGGTCGAGCAGCCGCACGTCTAAAGAGGCCAGCCCCACCCCAGCCAACACCAGCAGCAGCGTGTAGGGAATCTGACGCACCCAGATAAAAATCCGAGCAATGACCGCAATGCTGAGAGAGATCGACAGCACGAGCAAAAACTGCTTAAGATCTTCTTCAATCATTAGACATGTTGCTTTATAAGAGATAATATCTCTAAAGCCCATCTAAATTCATCAGTCCATGCTCAACATCACTCGAGCTTTGAACAATGATCG
>JAGVDA010000322.1 GCA_020058975.1 Thermosynechococcus sp. WC_1
AAGGTACTCCGCACGCAAAAACCCGAATCTCTCGCTTTGCTGCTCTGGCTTTGGAGGGGGCGTAACTATTTCGCCAACAGCATCAGGAACGAAACCCATACATGAGCTAACAGTGTCTCGGAAGGCCACGGGTGATCGTTCAAGGTAAAATGTAGGCATAATGTTTTAACGATGTCAAAGCCTATGACAGTTCAGCAACTTCGCTATAGCAAAGAAGAATTTGCTCGGCGGGGTAATGAGATTTATGAATCTCAGGTACGTCCCCAAGTCGAGCAAAATAATCATGGCAAAATTGTCGCGATCGATATTGAAACTGGAGCCTTTGAACTAGCAAAGGATACGATTACTGCATCAGATCGATTGCTTGAACGTTGCCCTGATGCTCAAATCTGGTGTATTCGGATTGGTCACAGAGGGGTTCATCGCTTTGGTGTAGGTAGTGTGCAATAACTCTATGATGTAAGGAATTGTTGATCAAAACTGTGAGGCGATAATTCGTCTGAATTTAATACTTAAAAATTGGCTTCCTAATCATTACTGCAAAACTTTTCCACACAGCGCACAAATAGCTCAACGCCCGTCCCCAGAGCCGTCTCATCAAAATCAAAGCGAGGATGATGGTGGGGGTAAGCCAAGCCTAAGCTTTCATTAGCAGAGCCTAAAAAGAAATAGCACCCTGGCACCTGCTGTAAAAAGTAAGACATATCCTCGCCCCCCATCGTCTGACAGTCTGGCACCACCCCAGCGGCAGGCTCTACCACCGTCTCAGCCACAGAGCGCACTAGAGCGGCGATCGCCCCATCATTCACCACCGCCGGATATAGCTTGCGATAGTCTAGCTTGTAGGTTGCGCCGTGGCTTTGGCAAACCCCTGCAATCACCTGCTTCACCCGTTGGGGAATCAGTGCCGCCAACTCAGGGTTAAAGTAGCGAACCGTCCCCGCAATCTGAGCAGTATCTGCAATCACGTTATGGGTGCGCCCCGCATGGAAAGAGCCAACCGTCACCACTGCTGCATCTAAGGGGTTCACATTGCGCGCCACAATGGTTTGAAGCGCCGTCACAACTTGAGATGCCACCAGAATCGAATCAATCGTTTGCTGAGGGATGGCACCATGTCCGCCCTTGCCCTGAATTTCACAGTCAAATAGCTCAACCGCCGCCATCAGCGGTCCACTGCGCACGCCAACAGTGCCCAACGGCAAATTATTCCAAAGGTGTAGCCCAATGATGGCATCCACATCAGGGTTCCGCAGCACACCCGCTGCAATCATAGGCGCAGCTCCTCCTGGTCCTTCTTCCGCAGGCTGAAAGATGATTTTGACGGTGCCCCGAAAGCTCTGAGGATGCTGAGACAAATAGTAGGCTGTAGCCATGGCGATCGCCGTATGCCCATCATGTCCACAGGCGTGCATTTTGCCCTCATGTTTGGAGCGGTATGGTACCTCATTCGCTTCCATAATGGGCAGCGCGTCCATATCGGCACGGATGGCTAACACAGGGCCAGGGGCTGCACCTGTAATGGTCGCCACAATGCCCGTCTGGGCAACCCCCATTTGGTGAGCAATTCCCCACTCCTTCAGGCGCTCATGCACAAACGCAGCCGTCAAATGCTCCCGAAACCCCAGCTCTGGATACTGATGGAGCCGCCGCCGCCATGCCACTAAATTGGGCTGAAGCGCTTGAATTTCAGCACGAATGGGCAATTGAGCCGCCGCCGCATTAGGGGATAGTGGAGTTGCAACCATGACTGTCAAGCCCCTTCGGGCTTTATCTACAGAACGAAGTACTTCCCATCATAAGAGAATCCTCTTCTAAAGCAGATAGCGCTAGAACTCAACCACGCCCGTAAACACTTTTTGAGCAGGCCCTGTCATAAACACAGCCTGATCTAACGCAGACCACTCAATATAAAGTGGCCCCCCAGGTAACTCCACCGTGGCAGCATTGGCGCAGTGCCCCGTCAGCACCCCAGCGACCAAAGAGGCACAGGCTCCGGTGCCACAGGCTAAGGTTATGCCTGCCCCACGCTCCCAAACCCGCATTTTGAGATAGTCGGGGCGCACCACCTCAATAAACTCTGTGTTGGTGCGCTGAGGGAAGGCTGCGTGATGCTCAAATAGCGGCCCGATTTGCTCTAGGGCGATCGCCGCCACATCCTCTACAAACGTAATGCAGTGGGGGTTGCCCATACTCACACAGGTCACAGCCCAGGCTTGACCTGCAATCTCTAGGGGGACGTTGACGACCTTTTCGTCAGGCGCAGCTAACGTCGTCGGAATCTCTTGCGCCAGTAGACGCGGAGCGCCCATGTTAACTCTAATTTGACCGTCAGGCTGAACCTCCGGCGTAATGAGTCCTGCCAAGGTATGAATGGTGTAGGTTTGTCCCTCCGCAGTAGATTTCCCCTCTAGGTCGGCAATAAACCTTGCCAGACAGCGAATGCCGTTGCCGCACATTTCTGGCTCAGAGCCATCGGAGTTATAGATTCGCATGGTGTAGTCTGCGCCAGATTCACCTGGCAGCAGAAAAATAACGCCGTCTGCACCAATGCCAAAATGGTGATCGCAGACCTGCTCTGCCTGCTGTGGCGTAAGTCGCGGCTCGGCTTGCCCTCGGTTATCCACCAAGATAAAATCGTTACCCAACCCTTGGTACTTCGTAAATTCGATCTGCATAACCTGGGATAACCCTAAAACTTAAATGGCTTAACGGGAAGGTCAGAACTTTAGCGTTATCTTTAAAGTCTTGCGCATTCTGTACACTAATAATAATTTACTATTTTTGCCTGTCTTCTTCTTGCCTGTCTCAATTGTGTTCTTAACGTGAGCCTCATTGACTATGACTGCCGAACTCGAAACCGGACTTCCTAGCTTTCGTCAGCTTCAAAAATTAATTCAGACGGGTGGCGAAGTAGAGCTTAAGCTCGTAACCAACGATCTGCTCGTGGGTAAAGTCCGTTGGCAAGACGACCTCTGCATTTGCTTAATGGATCACTACGACCAGCAAACCATCGTTTGGAAACAGGCGATCGCGTTTCTTAAGCCCAAAACTTAGCCGTACTCATTAGTACAGCATTGTGGGGGCAGCAGCATCCACAGCAAAAAGCTTAAGACTAAAGCCTAGCCTGCATTTTTAAGCACAGATGTATAGGGACTCATCACCTGATCTGAATGCTTGTGATAGAGTACCTAGAACGAAGCATTAACTTTAACTTAATCATTAACGTCAAAATTAATGATTGCGCTGTAGTTTACAGACCTTAAGTTCCTCGTCTCTTATGCAGTCATGGCATATTACTCAAGCCCCAACATTAGATTTAGCCATAAGCCAATCGGTGCTTATCTTGTCGAGGCAGGTTTGCTGTCTGAAGCACAAGTGGGTGTGGCATTGGTCGATCAGCAGAGTATTGCCTCTATGTCCTTTGGTGAAATTTTAGTAACCAGAGGGTGGGTGAAAGAACAGACGATTGAATACCTGATGCAGAAGGTCATTATTCCAGAGCGAATTGCTGAGAAAAGCTCTTTTTCTGACCTAGAATCCAACTTAATCCGTCAAAAACCAAAGTCTACTTATATTCCTGGCGCAGGTAACGGCTCCGCTCAAGATCTTCAGCGCTTTGCTTCAAAAGAAACGCTGGCTCCCAGTAAAGAAGAAGGTGTGAACTGGATTGGGTAAATCTAACCTATCAGCCTGAATCAGTCTTCTAACATCTTCCCGCAAGGGTTCTAGCCATGCCGCAAATTTTGCTAGCGCCTTACGCCTTTCACTATGAGCTTCGGGGTGATTCTTGTCATCCTAAACTGTTATTTCTACATGGCTTTATGGGGCGTGGCAATGACTTTGAGGTGATTGTTGATGCTCTTTTACCCGAATTTTGCTGTCTAACGGTAGATTTGCCTGGACATGGTCAGACGCAGGTCTTAGACTCTGTTGGGTACGGCATGGAGGCTCTTGCGCCTGCACTCTTCAACCTGCTACCTCTGCTTAATTTTGCCCCCTGCCATCTCGTCGGTTATTCTATGGGCGGAAGGCTGGCGCTGTATCTTTCCTGTCTGTTTCCGCAGCAGTTTTTGAGCGTTCTTTTAGTGTCAGCCTCTCCTGGACTTGACACAGTCGCCGAGCGGACTTTACGGAGACATCAAGATGCAGTTCTTGCCACCTCACTAGAATCTGAAGACTGGCCTACCATTTTGACGCGATGGTATGAACAACCCCTTTTTTCTAGCTTCAAAACCTGTCAGGCTTTCAACGCCATTTTTCAGAAACGGCTCCAAAACTGTCCTCATCAGTTAGCTCAAGCACTTCAAGGGCTAGGGACAGGCGCTCAGCCTTCGCTCTGGAGCGCACTCCCCTCTCTCCAGATGCCAATGACGCTCGTCGTCGGTGCGCTGGATCTCAAGTTTGTGCAGATTAATCAACGTATGGCTACTCAAATTCCGTTAGCCCAACTCAAGATTGTTCCAGCGTGCGGTCATGTTGTTCATGCCGAAAATTCGGCGGCATTTATGACAGCGTTGCAGGCTCACCTCTCAAGGCGTTAGCCGCTGCTCAGTCTTCTTGGACATTCGCTGCGCTTTACTCTCCTTTAGAAAAGGTAGAATCACGCAATATTTGACATAGATTCTCAATTAAGTTAGTTTAAATACAGTTAGATATTTGATATGCAGTTGGGGTTGCGCTGCCTTGCTTTTAGAAGTGTCTTGGCGAAAGGCATGAGTAAAGCATCTCGTTTGAATTGGGTCAAAAGCCCCCTTTGATTTAAGAGGTCATAATCAGTCTGTATGAGCCACACACAAACCTTTCCTTTTCTTCTGGTCGGGCAACTAGAGGGCTACACTTTAGGCAAAAGCGGTAAAATCCGTCGCCTTTTGATTAAGACAAACCAAGGGGAGTATTCGATAAAACTCTCCCACGCCAGCCGCATTGAGCTTTTGAGAAGTATTTTGAACAACTTGCTTGGGCAAGGCAGTTGGGTGGAAGTGACAGGTGTTCAAAAAATTAGGCCGAATGGTGTTGTTAAAAGCCTAAAAGCCGAACGGGTTGAATCTGCACTACCAAAAACAGCCTTGGTTTTGCCTGTAGCATTACCGCTAGATATTGCACCACGTGCTCAAGATGCCACGACCAAAATATTGGTTTGTCAAAAGTCAGACTGCTGTAAACGCGGTAGCGCAAAACTACAGCGAGCGATTGAAACGGCAATCTGCGATCGCAGTCTTAGTAATCAGGTTTGCGTTAAGGCAGTTGGGTGCCTCAAGCATTGCAGCAAAGGCCCCAATATCGTCATTGGCAAAAAAGCCTATCGTGACGTGGCGGTTGGGGATGTTGAGCATTTGTTAGATCAGCACTTTGCACCCTCGCGCGAGAGCATTCCAGCGGCTTAGGCGGTACAGTAGAAGCCTGTGCCGTAACCTTCATTTTTCATGACATCCTTAGCCCCTTGGCGGCAAGTTTTAGCGCGATCGCTCCACCGTAACCGCGCCCTCATCTACGCCAGATATTTCCAGCTTGCGACTGTTCGCGCCGATGGGCGACCCGCAAACCGCACCGTGGTTTTTCGGGGCTTTTTGCCAGAGAGCAATCAGATCGCCATGATTACAGATCGGCGCAGTCAAAAAATTGAGCAAATTGAGCGGAATGCCAAGGCAGAGATCTGCTGGTATTTTCCTAAAACCCGTGAGCAGTTTCGCCTAGCGGGAACGCTCTATATTGTGGATGCAGGGCACCTGAACGAAAGCTGGCAAAGGGCTTACCATGAGACTTGGCAAAAGCTATCGGAAGCCGCTCGTGCCCAATTTTATGGCATTGCGCCTAGTCAACCCCTAGCAGAACTTATAGAAACAGAGCCTAAAGCTGATTCAGATGCTATTCCTGAGTCGTTTCGACTCCTAGTCTTTGAGCCGAAGGAGTTGGATTATCTGGACTTAAAAACTCATCCTCATGACCATCATTACCACTGGCTAGATGAATCTGGAGAATGGCAGGCCGAAGCTCTCACACCTTGACTTCTTCCTAAGTCAGTCTAGGATTCAGCTTTAGAGTCATCAAAACGCTAAGCAGACTCCTGAAGCTGTGGCTGGAACTGGAATAGAGAATACACCACATTCCGACGAATTGCCGTCATCATATCCAAGAAAGTTTCAAAGCCCTCTTTTTTGTACTCCACCAGTGGGTCAAGCTGACCGTAGCCCCGTAAGCCCACAGATTCCCGTAGTGCCTCCATTTGCTGAAGATGCTCCCGCCAAAGCGTATCAATCTGCTGCAAAATAAAGAACCGCTCCGCGTCCCGCATTAGCCCAGGCCGCATCTGCTCAATCTCATCCTCTTTCTTTTCGTAGGCCGTGCGCACCTGCTCATGTAAAAACATCTGCATTTCAGGCATCGAAAGCGTCGAGAAATCTTCTGGCTGTAGGTCTTCGAGCAGATAAACAAACTCCTTAGACTTCGCCACCATTTCATCTAGCTTCCATTCTTCTGGCGGTAAATCAGGGTTTACGTAAGCTTGCACAATGTCATCCATCGTCTGCTCAGCATACTCAATGACCCGATTTTTGAGATCCTGCCCCTCTAGCACCCGACGACGCTCTGCATAAATGGCTCGCCGCTGGTTGTTCATCACCTCGTCATACTCAAACACCTGTTTCCGGATGTCGTAGTAGTAGGTTTCAACCTTGCGCTGGGCGTTCTCTAAGCTGCGGGTCAAAATACCCGACTCAATCGGCATATCCTCTTCTACACGGAAGGCATTCATTAGACCTGCCACGCGATCGCCTCCAAAAATCCGCAGGAGGTTATCGTCCAAACTCAGGAAAAACCTTGTACTGCCAGGGTCGCCCTGCCGTGCGGCTCGTCCCCGCAGTTGGTTATCCACCCGACGCGATTCGTGCCGCTCGGTGCCAATGACGTGTAGCCCGCCTTCTTGCACTACTTCATCATGTTCTTGAGTGGTCACAGCCTCATACTCAGCCCGCACTGTATTGTAGGCTTCTCGCAGCTTGAGCAGTACCGGGTCTTCAATGGGCGCTTTTTCAGCGGCGATCGCCAGCAATTCTTCGGCCTGAAGCTCAGGTATACTTTGCTCCCCATATTCCTTAACCGCTACGCCCACCGCCGCCTTCAGCAACGTTTCTGCCTCAGAAGATAGCTCTGTCGGAAACACATTAAGAGACGCTTTCCAAGTTTTGCGCAGTGTGCCGCTTGGAGCAGCGCCGCCTTCACCAAAGCCTTGCGGTGCTTCCTTTGTTTGGGGCATTCCAAACTCAATCACGCCCATGGGGTCGCCCGTTTCTGGCAGCACAATGCGAGGCATAAAGTATTCCCGCACTTTTAGCCGCGCCATGTAGTCGGCATTCCCACCCAAAATAATATCGGTTCCGCGCCCCGCCATGTTGGTCGCAATCGTCACTGCACCCTTGCGCCCTGCCTGCGCCACAATCTCAGACTCGCGCTCCACGTTTTCGGGTTTGGCGTTGAGCAAGTTATGGGCAATATTCTTTTCAAGCAGCAGTCGAGACAGCACCTCAGACTTCTCAACACTGGTCGTCCCCACCAACACAGGGCGACCCATTTGGTTCATCTCAGCGCATTCTTCCGCTACCGCATTCCACTTTGCGTTCTCAGTCTTATAGACCACATCTGGCAAATCATGACGCTTGTTGATGCGATTGGTGGGCACCAGCGTCACTTCTAGCTTATAGATTTTCTCAAATTCAGTTTCTTCTGTTTTTGCCGTTCCGGTCATCCCCGCCAACTTGGGGTACAGCAAAAATAAATTTTGGTAGGTTATGCTTGCCAGAGTCTGGGTTTCATTCTGAATCTCAACCCGCTCCTGTGCCTCAATGGCCTGATGCAGACCATCACTCCAACGGCGACCCGGCATCACTCGCCCCGTAAATTCATCCACAATCACAATTTCATCTTCGCGGATGATGTAGTTTACATCTTTAATAAACAGCTCTTTTGCCTTGATTGCATTAAAAATGTAGTGCGCCCAAGGATCTTCAGGATCGTACAGATCCGTAACCTTCAAAAGCTCCTCTGCCAGCACAAACCCCTCGTCAGAGAGAATCACGTTGCGGGCTTTTTCATCCACTTCATAGTGTTCTTCTGGCTTAAGTTCCGCCGCCACCTCAGATGCCTGAATATATTTTTCAGTGGGACGCTCTACCTGCCCTGAAATAATTAGTGGCGTTCGGGCTTCATCAATCAGCACCGAGTCTACTTCATCAATCACGCAGTAGTTGAAAGGACGCTGCACCACTTCTTCCATCGAAGTCGCCATGTTATCGCGTAGGTAGTCAAACCCAATTTCGCTGTTGGTGGCATAGGTGATGTCGCAGGCGTAATTTTTCTGACGCTCTAGTGGCGACATTGACTGCTGAATCAGCCCCACGCTCAAATCTAAAAATCGATGGATTTGCCCCATCCATTCCGCATCTCGACGCGCCAAGTAGTCATTCACGGTAATAGCATGCACGCCTTTTCCCGTAAGGGCATTCAAGTAGGCAGGCAGCGTAGAAACGAGGGTTTTGCCCTCTCCTGTCTTCATTTCTGCAATCTGACCATCATGCAGAATCATGCCACCCAGCATTTGCACATCAAAGTGGCGCAGCCCCAACACTCGCCGCGAGGCTTCACGCACGGCTGCAAACGCTTCAGGCAGCAAATCATCCAAACTTGCCCCTTTTTCTAATCGCTGCTTAAACTCGCCAGTCTTGGCCTGAAGATCTCGATCAGAAAGCGCCTGAAAATCTTCTTCCAAGAGATTGATTTCAACAATATCTGGCTGATATTTCTTGATTTTGCGCTTGTTCGGATCGCCAAATAACGTTTTCAGCATGATTCAAAAAGTCAGATCTGGATTTTTATAAATGAAAAACTGCTGCTGGCACCTTACAAATCACCACGCAGCACGGAAAATTCTAAACAAACAAACGTTAAGCGCCGCTGTACAATCCTATCACTTTCAAGATGGCGCAAGGATTCATCACGATTGGAATGAACTTATCTACGGCCTATTGACCAACC
>JAGVDA010000266.1 GCA_020058975.1 Thermosynechococcus sp. WC_1
CAGCTCTCCTTTGCCTGTTCCTGAATGAGTGACGTTTGGTCCCCATTGAGTTTGATTTTTTGTTTGGTTATTTTGATCTGTGAGTTTGTAAACTTTGATTGTCATTTTGAAATCTCCTGAAATTGATCTGAAAAGCGTTCGCTAGAACAGGCTCCCTAAGGGACAATCACTTTATCACCCTTGCGGTCCTGATAGCGATGGTGATAGGTAGCCTCATCACCCTTGTCAACAACAAGGTTGACGTCAACAACAAGGTTGACGTCAACCTTTCCATCTTTACGCTTATGTGTTGCTTGAAATGTCATTTGCTTTCTCCTTCTAAAATTGTTCCGTTATTAACTTCCATTTCGATTGTAGTCGCAATTCTGTCTGCTACTCGTAGAGGATACAGAATTGCGAACTCTTTAGCACTCAGAATTAGGCGACTAATCCTGACTGGAATACCGTCTAGTTTAGCATACCAGAATAGAAAAGACCGATTGGAGCTATGATGTTTTCCCAAGCGAGCGACCAGTGCTTCCCCATCTTTAGAATCGAGAATATGAAAACCGCTGGTTTGCGGGGGAAGCTCAACGTGGAGCATTTGTGGATAGCTAACAAGCATAACTTATCTCCTTAATAAAAGCAGTGTTTTGATTGGTATCAACTGTAAGAATAAATTGTTGGCCCTCAAAGTCGATTTCGGGGTAGGGAGTGCGAGCAATGGTCTGATAAAGATCATAGGCATCAATTGAGGATTTATGCTGCTGCTGTGCCTTGTTATATCCGTTACAGAGAAGGTTGACCGTCAACCTTTTTAGGTTTTCGTCCACCATGTCATGGGTTTTCTCTACCATTTCTGTAAAAATTTCTCTTTCCTCACATTCGAGGTCGGACAACTCTGGAAGAGTATCTCCATAGCTTTCCATATCTTCCCAAACTGAGCTTATATCGCTCTCCAAGCGGATTGGTTCCCAAGGTGCTCGAACGAATTGGGTTGCCCCAATGGCTTCAAACTCATTTTCAGCGGTCCCTTGAGGTTGACCGAAATGTTCAACAACATCATGGGCAATGAGACTCATATGAGTTGCGGCATTGAGGCGTTCATTATGTTCGGTCCCTTTAATATACAATCCTGTTTCTCTTAAATTCTCATCGGTTTTTACTATCAGGTGAATTTTCATCAGAAACTCTCCAAAGGTTGACGGTCAACCCTTCTCGCTTTGTGAAGGTGAAAGAGAACTTGACGAGAACCTTTACGAACAAAATGAGGTTCGATTTCATATACTGAAACTTCAATACCCACTTGGCTCATTCTGCTGTCTTGACTGGATTTTGGGAACCAGTTACGCATTTGGGTAATTGACTCAAATCCACAATATTCGACGCCGTGTTCGGGACAACCTAAGCCTTCTTGATAAGGAGTCGGAACAGAAGGCTGCGAGTGGTCTGCTGCCTGATTATAGGCGTGCATGTAAACGCCAATTTGCGTGACTGTCTCAAGACGATATATCCTAATCATGGGGGTCAGCCTCCCGGATTAGTGAACGAGATTGGTCCAGAATGATTTTCTCAATTAGATTTGGGTCTGCATTTATTTGCGGAGCCAGCCAATTAGAAAACTTGGTTTCGCAAATGAAACCGCAGGAATGAAAAGTCCAATCCTCACAATAAGAGGACATGATACCCACATCTGGTTCGGCTGGGAGCCAGTATGGTTTAAGTTCGACTTCAAATTCTATTTCGGAGTCGATTTCAAGGGTCTCGAATAGGTTGGTTTGATCGAAGGTAAGCATAATAATCTCCTAAACTGTCTTGATTACGATGTAGTGGGTTAGGAAACTGACTAAGGTTGACGTCAACCTTTATTAGTTGAGAATGAGAAAGCTTATAATCCTCACTGAAAATATCAGCAGCCACCATTTTGAGGGAAATTTAATATAAATTTTGCTGCCTCATGCTGGGCCTGTAATCGACCTAAAACCGGGGGGTTTTGTTTTGTGATCTATCAATTTGGTTTTCGGTTATCGGTTATCGTAATAGCCCTTGACGTATAAGTCATGTAAAGCAGACACAGAGCTGTCTTTTCGGATAGGAATGCGCCTGTCATTGAAGATGAAAATGAATTTAGCATCATCAGGAAATGTTTGGACGAGATTTATAGCATCCTCCAAACATTTCCTAATGTGGCCCGAATAGGGTTTTAGGGTGATTTCAAACAGGGTCATTGTTGAGATAGCCTTTTAACCAGAGTTGATGCTCTTTCGGGTTGTTTTTCTTCGTGTATGGATTGGATTTTATCGGCTGTTTTCGCTCCCATGCGTAGAAGCCTTCTGCTTCTGGGTCTAGGTTGACGTCAACCTTTTTCGGTTGGGCCATGCGCCGTCTAGCGTTGATGAGTCGTACCATTTGGAGCTGCTTTTCCCAGTTAGGAATTGGGGTTTGATCTGGCACCCCCTGGGCAAAAGGTAAAGTGCTGCCCTTTGATGTAGACATATCCATGACGTCAGGAATTACAAATTGAATACCTGTGGATAGTAACGGAGCAGGATGGGGGTCAGCATTGGTAAACATTTCAAAATCTCCTTGGGCCTTCATGGCACATTTCAATGTCGCCGTAGCGTTCGCAATCGGCTTCCCACATTTTAACCATTGCTCGGTCGAATACGAATAGCAGAATTGTAAGCAAGATTAGGGCTGTGATTGTGATTGTGATTGTGATTGTGCGTCTCATCTGTGAAAACTCACTGGAGCCGTGCTCCGGTAATAACCGTCTTTGGTTTTGGACGTATTCGCTTTGGCAGCGGCTTTCTGGCTGGCAGTTCTGTAGGGTTTACGGTTGAGGGTGTTGATTGTTGGGCTTTTGTCGCCCTGACGATGCATTCTTGTGAATTGCGTTTCATAACTGGAGATATTCATTTCTAAATCCTTTTCTGGTTGTTAAGGTTGACGTCAACCTTTTTCGGTTGGGCTTTTGTCGCTGTCACTGGCGAGCATAGCAGCGGGTGTGTTTGGGTTAAGGGGCAGGCTTTGCAAAAATAATTGTTCGTTGGTCATGGTTTAGGCGTCCTCTTTTCCTGCTCTAGTAAATAATCCAGTAGGTCTTGCAGTACGTATCCCACACTGTCTTGACATTCACCTTCACTTTCACTTTCACTTTCACCTACACAATCGTATCTTATACGGTAAAGCCGGTCTGAAAGGTGCGTGATTACACTCATATTTTATATCCTCTCAAGAACGCTTGTTAGTTTGTCATAGTCATAGAGATATTCATTTCTAAGTCCTTTTCGGATTGTTAAGGTTGACGTCAACCTTTTGCTGCTTAAATTTTAGGCACAGGGACTCCACGACTGCCTAAAATTTAAGCAATCTTTTAAAATACCAACAACTCGGAATTTTCACTAATTGTTGGTTAGTAGCCCAGACCCACACCCACATTCAAATTCACATTCTTAAAAATAAATCACATTGTAATGTGATTATGAATCACATTCACACTTACACCCACATTCAAATTCACATTGTAATGTGATTATGAATCACACTCACACTCACACTCAAATTCACATTTTAATGTGATTATGAATAGAACCTGAATGACTTTTATTCTCTATTAAATATTTTAGACATTCCCACGCGAAGAAAAAAATAATACAAGTTGCATACTTGTAACAATTATAAGAAAATCCAGTGCTCGCCTTTCTCAAGAATTGGCACAAATTCCAATTCCCCATTATACAAGTCGTCAAAGTCTCTATCTATTAGGAATTGATTATCTTGGTTTAGGTTGACGTCAACCTTTTTCGGTTGGACCATAAAGTCGGAATTTTCCATTGCTTTTCCTTTCTATCAAGAACCAGACACAAACAATCAGCGGGATTGTGGGTTATGCCGCCTTCATAGCTTGCTCTAGGTTAGCGCTAACCTTAGCTTCCAGTTTGGCAATCTTAACCACTAAGTCCGCTAATTGCGCGTTAGCTGCTAAGCTATGAGCTAGAGCATTATCTGCCATTGCGTTGTCAATATGGTAGTTAAGACTAGATATGGCATGGCTTAGGGTTGCCATATCGGGCGCTTTCTTAGGATTGCTCTCTGCTTGTTGTTGTCGGGGGGCAGTGTCGCGCCGTACAGTGGTTAGACTTTCACCATTCACCACGCGGTTTATGTGTTCTGAACCCGCGGCTATCACCCGTTTTAAGTCATAAAACCACCCTTTGATGGTTGAACCGCAATCGCCGATTGTTGCGCTATCACAGTCAAACTCTTGTTGTGCTTCACCTTTTAACACTTGCAAACGATAATCGTTGATTAGCTGTTTTTCAACCGCTTCAATTGTTAGCTCACCAAGCGCAATACCGCTTGCGGCGAGCATTGCCCAATTATTCTTGACTTGGGCAGTGGCGGCAATAACGCCGTCAATTTTATTAGCTGCGTGGAAACAGCGAGCGCTTGCCAATTCGAAGGCTTTTTGATCAAACTTCATTGTCTTAACTTTCATTGTTAGGTTGACACGGCAACCTATGGTTTAAGGGCATAGCTTGGGCGTCTCCAAAAGCGCTTGGGGTGCTTTAGGTTTGCGTCGTTTCGCTATGGTTAGAGTTATGAGGTAAGACTAATAGATTGTCAATCACCAATTAGGTTAAAATGATAAGTCATTGAAATGATTGGATTATTTCTTTGATGTTGCTTGTTTGTTCTTGCTTTGGGGTCGCGGGGAAGGGTAGGAGGGGGGTCTTGTTCTGGGTCTGTTCTGCACTCCGATAGTCCCCTAGGGAAATTTCTGAAAATTTTTCCAAAATCTGGGGAGGAGCTAGCGGCAACTGCTCCTCCCCCATCACCTTCGCAAGGAACACACTGAGGAAAACACGCAAAACCCAATGTGTATTAGGCCATTAGGGTGGGATGATGTAGGAGTCAAGAGCCACACCCAGAAAAACATAAAAATTGCCCTATATTATATACTTATTATATTTTTTAAGTCGTAGTGCGTTAATAAAATATAATATATATAATAACTTAGTATACAAGTTGCAAACTTACCCTATTTTTTACGTTTTCAGCGACACAGCAACAGAACAACTTGGTTTTATCCTAAAAGTAACCCCAACAAACCCTTCCCCGAGCTTCTCAATCATGTTGAGAAACTGGTTGGTGGTTCTAGAGTCCTCAAAAATAAAACTCAGGAGCATCATCGTCAATGTTACACTTGGCGTCTGTGTGGAGCTAACAACATTCTAACTGTTTTGATCCCGTTCGGGATAATTTGGTCTAAATTACCCCGCAAATCTCAAAAATGACCCCGAACGGGATAATTTTCTACCAAAAGACATGATTTCCTATTCGGATACGTCCTTTTCCGAGAGAAAAATGCTTAAAAAATAGGCATCCAATAACCGGATTTTTCTCAAGACCCCCTAAAACAGACCGAGCTAAAGCCTCATACTGTTTCCAACCAGAGTGATATTTAAGTCCACTAAATTGTCTAGGACTCCACACTACATTGTGGATAGAACGACCCCATCTACCAGTCCTGACTCGATTCACAATTACCCAAGCTACGGCCAACTGGCCTAAGCGACTTTCGCCTCGCGCTTCGTGATACACCACATTGGCAAGTTCCTTGACATCATTTTCATTTAGCATTATAGGCAGCTACAAGTCCCGCATCCAAATAACAACCTCATAGAGGTAAACCGAGAGAATAACACGATGATTCCTTACATTTTCAGACGCGGAGAAGACATTGTAATCGAATTGGATGCCCCTGAAGATAATATCAGTAGTATAACTTCCATAGAAGCTCATATTAGACTCCAAAAGAATCAGACCCTAACCCCGGGCGATCCCGCACCTCTAGCTTTAGTAGTAATACCTAGACCAAGCACCTCCCAACACCCTAATGGTTGGAGTCTTAAATTATCTGCTAATCAGTCAGCCCATCTTATTCCCAACAATATATATGTCGTGGATGCAAAACTGGTTACAAACGGTTCGGTAGACATTACTAGCGTTAGTGCTATGTTAAAGGTAACTGAATCTGCGAGTAGTCCTGTATGAGACTTGAGTGGCGTCGTAAGCAGTCTTTGAGACTGAATTGGAGAGGACCCGATAATCGGGTTCTAGCGATTCCTTACGATGAAGCTATGAAAGTTTTGGCGGAACTACCTTCAGGCTCGAGAAACTCTGATCCGATCATTTATATCCAATCACTGCCTGCGTCTATTTGGACAATAGCACATAATCTAAATCATTATCCCGATGTCACTCTTTACGATGATACGGATGATCAGATTTTTGGAAATATTCATCACGATGATGCAAATCAAGTAAGTATTATTTTTTCTACCCCGATAGCTGGAAGAGCTAGAATTGATTAAAAGGAATAGAGAATGAAGTATTTAGCCCCAATAGACATGGTTCTGAACTCTATTCTTAGACTTGTTCTAGAGAAGCTATCAAGTGATCCAACAGGGACCGAGGGTAGAGTTTATTACAACACTACTTCTAAAGAAATTCGTTATCATAACGGCACAGCTTGGGCAACAATTGGGGCAAATATGACTGCCTCTCAAATTCTTACTCAGCTGCTCACTGTTGATGGAGCAGGATCAGGTCTAGATGCCGATTTACTCGATGGTTTGAACGCTTCGGCGTTTGCTCTTGCTGCTCATACACATACTGCCTCCCAAATCACCGATTTTAATACCGTTGTTGATTCTCGTATTATGGCGGCGTTTACTAACCAAGCGGTCGATGCCACTGTGGATACTATCGCTGAGTTTACTCAACTTATCAAAGATAACCAAGCTAACATCGCTGCGGTTCTCTCAGTGAAACGCTACCAAACCAATATCGGTAATGGTTCTTTAACAACTTTTACGATTACTCATAACCTAAATACTCTCGACGTGCATGTTCAGGTAGTGGAAATTTCAACGGGTGAAACTATATGGATTGATGTTGCCAGAAATGGTGTCAATAGTTGTATTCTGACTTTTGGGGCTGGAAATGTTCCTACCAATAACCAGTATCGCGTGATTGTTATCGCATGATCACTAATAGAGACCAGCTAATAGATGCTTTAGCGAATAACTCTTCTCGAATTATTTTCGATAAAGTATCTATTGCCTCTCAAACTGCAAACTCTTTTTGCTCGATGTGGAGAGCTACAGGACAGCCGGGGCAAGGTTCTATTCCTGCTGTTGCTGCAATATGTAACAATAACACAATCGGATGTGTTGGCTTTAACCAGCAGACAGCCCCAGCTACCAGTTATTTGGGACTATTAGAGGCTATTTCTTCTAACTCTGCTATGACTTTCGAGCTTCATGATCGCCTAATGCACATGGGGGGTCTAAATGGAACTCTCACTACGGCTCAAACAGTAGGTATAGATTTAAGTACAAACTTAGGAACAGATAATTTAGAGGCTCGTAAAGGGGACACTAATTATTCCGACGTCCAGTGGTGGCTCGAATGGTATACTGCCACCGGTGCTACTGTTGTAAATATTACAGTAAATGTAACCTATAATGACGGGACGGTAGGAAATCTAAGTACTTTTTCTTTGGCTGCGACTCGACCTGCCTCCCATATGCTTCCATTAAATGGGTATATACCTGCGGCACAAAGCGGCAAATATATTAGAGCAGTCAATTCAATCACTTTATCTGCCACAACCGGTGTAGTGGGTAGTTTCGGGGTTACAGCTACTAGATACAGAGGAGCACTAGCCCTACCAATGGCTAATGTACGGTGGTCAGCAGATTGGGCAGGATTGGGCTTAACTAACATTATAAATAACAGTTGTCTTTTTGCTATACTTCTTACCAGCACTACCTCAAGCGGGACTCTCAGAGCAACAGGTAAAATTATACATGGGTGATTTGTGGGGTCAGCATGATAATAAATTATCAGGAGCATCAGCCCTTTGGGACAGTGATTTAGTGGATTCAATTTTTTCGAAAGATTATTTTGTAACTATTACCGTTCTAAGTTATATTTATAGAGGGGCAAAAACTTTTTCTCAAGTCTATAGGGGAGCTAAGACAGAAGCTCAGATTTACAGGGGAGCAGGGAATTTATTTCCTTAATTTGACAAAATGGAACTTTTGGAGTAGTATGAGTTATGAAAATTGAAAACCACAACCTGACTGCTCCAGCAAGTCACAACAAAAAAGCCACCAAGAACAAGGGAGGAGTCATTACTCCTAAAATTATTGTTCTTCACTACACCGCCTCTGGAGGCGAGGATGGTTCTGGAGATGCTGATTACCTTTCTAGAGCAACGACAAGAGCCTCAGCTCAGGTTGTCGTAGGTCGTGAAGGTGATATTCACCAACTTATGCCTCTCAATAATCGAGCATGGCATGCCGGAGAATCTGCCTATAAAGGAAAATCCGATGTTAATTCATTCTCTATCGGAATCGAAATCGATAATTGGGGGTGGCTCAATAACGAAGGGTATTCTCATGCTGGTGTCAAAGTCCCAGAAGAATTTCAATTCAAAGGAACAAGAAATGGTCCTTCGCTTTGGGAAGCTTATCGCTCTGAGCAACTTGAGGCGGTTTCGCAAGTCATTGCAGCAATCTGTGATTACTACGACATAGAAGATATCGTAGGTCATGAGGACGTTTCCCCGGGTCGTAAACAAGACCCCGGCCCCGCACTAGATGGATTTATTAGCCAAATGAAAAAAGAACATCTGAAAGATTTTCCGGTTGAAGGAAAATCCCAAATCATTCCGGCAAAAGGCACTAAGAAAACGACCACAGGCTTAAATCTTCGTCAGGATGCGGATAAGACTTCATTGATTTTGACCACAATTCCAAAAGGCTCGTCGGTAGAAATTCTTAAAGAACCCTATCCGGGTTGGTTCCAAGTGAGGTTTGGCAATCGCATTGGCTTCGTAGTCGGAAAGTATTTGACATAATCTTTAAAATTGGATAGCGCTTTTTCTCCATAAAGGAGAATACGATGTTTAATAAATTAAGAGATAAAGTTCATGCCTCAAATGTCGAAGCTGGTTGGTGGAGTGATCTTAGGACTGGTGAGTCCATTCTTTCCACTAGGAATAGACCTGAATTGCTATGTCTCATTACTAGCGAACTTTGTGAGGCAGCAGTTGATGGTTATAAGCCAGATAGTCACCTCCCACAATTTCCCGCCCTGCACGTCGAAGTAGCAGATACGGCTATTCGCATATTAGATTTGGCCGGAGCCGATCAGATTGACTTAGAGACTGGCGACCCCTACCGAATAATCTTTCATGGGGATATGCTGAAAGATTTAATGAATCTGGTGATTTTGATTTCAAGCTATGCTCTTGAAGGAGTTCGAAAACGGAACACCGAGTTGTATCACCAGTCGATTGCCGATGCTTACCAGTGTCTTTTTAAATTTGCAGATTTGTATGAGTTCGATCTGGATGAATGTATCCAAGCTAAGTGTGACTATAATTCTAATCGTGAAGATCATAAAGTAGAGAATCGTAGAGCACCGGGTGGAAAACAAATCTAATGATTCATATGTAAGTCATTATCTAACTTAATGACTTACATATAAGACAAGAAAGGCCCCAGAAGGGGCCTTTCTTTTGTCCGAAATTTGTGTACATTTTTCGGACAAATTTAAGAGGTGTAAATACTTAGAACCATATTTTCTTGAACTCTCCAATGCTCTCTCATGGAACCCCCCTGTGGTGGTTGTCTGTAGAAAATTACCCATCCCCCCGTAATTTCATATCTATCAGCTTCGATATCTCGAATATCTCCTTGGAGTCCTAATTCTAACCTGTATTTTTTCATTTTCTGTCTCCATAGTTAATAGTGACATCTTCGACCAACCAGTCTTGATGCCCCATACCATCATCTTTGAGTTGGATAACGTAGTCGAGGTCTTCAAGCATTTGATTAAATCTTTCGAATGTAACTGCGGCACCTCTACCAATATCTTTTTGATGGAAGGTATACTGATCATATAGGTCCCGGGCCATTGTAACTTCACCTTTTTTCCGAGCAATATTCTTATTACTGTCGAGAAAGGCTTTGACTGAGTTATTTATCCTTCGAAGCTGCTCCATTCTGAAATTATGGGATAAACTTTTGGTATAATCCCCTTGCTTACGTAGCCTCACCATACCCTCCAAAGCCCAAGCAGCAATAGCTTCCCGCTCATCCGCAACAATGCTTTCAGCAAGATTCTTAACTCTAAGATGCTCCGGAACGACATTACTAAAATCCCATATAAGCCAACGGCGGATGAAGCCCATCGAACTATCTTTACTGGTAGGCATAAAATTGGACCCGAACCAATGAGCCGCAATCGGACGATATAGAAATTTATCTCTACCCTTGTACTCGGTTTCCTGAGGAGACCCCTCAACCACCTGCTTAAAGATGTTGCCTGTGATCACTCCCGACTCTGGCAGTTCTGCACAGATATTAGCTACTTTCCCCACTAATCTGGTTTGAGCAAACTGTTTTCCCCATTCTTCAGGACTAAGCGATGATATAGCGTCGGGAGGTAGAAGAGACCTCAAAATATCTAATAATACTGTTTTACCAGTCCCGGCCTTACCTACAAATAGCAGTGCTCTTTGAAAGTCAGTCGCTACCCCAAATAGGGTAGCAGCGAATCCCTCTTGAAGTCCTTGAACTCTCTCCCGAAAATCAGGCTCATTACCCCAACAATCTCCTAAGAACTCAAAAAACCTATTGGCTCTAGAAGCCAATTCAGGCTTGTATTCAAATGGAAGAGTAAAGGTAGCACCATATTTTGGAGAGTGCTCATCAATCGACAAATCTTCGGAGACCCAACCATTTGCAAAGTTAATACCGTTTTCCATTCTTTCGATCAGAGGTTTTCTACACATTCTCTCTAAGACTTTTGTTACGCTGGCGTAATCATTATGTCGTTGAACGAGTTTTGAACCTTTGATATTATTTGCAATTTGCATATAAATTTCTTCGTGGGGGACGTGCTTAAAGCATGATCCGTTCCACTGCCAAAATTTATCTTTATCAAATCTTATTTCTCAAATTCTTTCAATCTGCTCAAGAACAGCTCGGGCAATGGTTTCATGGTCTTCCCAATCTTCTCCTCCCTCAGCTTTTCTTTTAGCAGCTTTATAGCCTTGAAGAAGGTCTGCCTTCCCAAGTTTGAGATTATCGGAACTGGCAATTTTCTGAATGAAACCAAGCAAAGCTCTAAAGTCCATTTCTGAAAATTTATCATCTTTAGCTACTAGAGATAATAATTCTTGGACCCTAGCCATAGCCCAATCGTCATCTCCCGGTTGCTCGGCCAATTTTCCCCGAAGCCAATCTCTAGCCTTTACTACTGTCCATCGTGACACCTGATTCTTTTCAGCAATCAGTTTAATTGATTCATTTGCAAGCCAGTGTTCAGTGAGATTTGCATCCCACCCTTCGGGTAAAGACTTTCCTTTTTCCAAGTCTTTGATCAAAAACTCGAAAAGTTTTGCTATCCCTTTGCCGGGGTCCATATTGTCCCCACTGGAAACAGTTGTGGTAAACTGGCGAACCCAATGAGTCATATGATCAATGGCTTCTTGTAGGGAGAATTGAGCGGCCTTATCCATGCCTAGAACAACTCTTGCAAGATAGCCTGCATGACGAATCATTTGAACATCACGTTCGCCCTCTGGAACGATATCTACGGGGCCGGAACGAGTTCCCTTTGCCACCGAGAAACCTCTAGCGTTAAGTAAGTCTCGTAACTGACTATCGATATCATCTGCCAAAGGTAGTATCTGATCGATAACCTCATAAAGATTAGTGTTTGCTTTATAAGGTTTCCCCGTATCTGGGTGAATAGAAGGTGGAACCACCATTTGGTTACCTAAGCCCAAAAATTCGCAAATCATTCCATCCTGATCACTGCGAAGTTTGAAGTTACGCTGACCAGACCAACGATAAATCAGACCCATACCCTTGGCACCAATACGAACCCAAGGGGACTTAGGAAGAATATCAAGAATGGCTTTTACCAACTCTTCATTCTCAGTATCAATATCTATAGCACACAGACCAGAAGCTGACCCGAAAGGTAATCCAATATTACAGTCAGGATAACTGTTAAGCCAAGCCTGCTTTTCGGTATCAGTCGGCATGACTGAGCCAAATTTCGGCCAATCATTTAGTATCGGAGCTTTACCCCGACCTTTTTGATCCACATTATGTGGTTTCAAAGGAATCACTGGTAGGCCTGCTGCCCAATACAGTGGTGCGTGTTCTGCAAAAATTGTCATATCATTCCTCTGCCGCGAAGGGTTCTAATTTTTCAATTATTCTTAAACGTAAATCTTGAGGTAATTCATCTTCCATAAGCTGAATAACTATAGAGATAAAATCTTGCTGTTTTTTTATGCTTTCAATCCTCTCTTTCATTGAGAGGATTTTCTCTACTAGAGCCGCTCTGGTTTTAACAACTTGTATCCGCTCATGTGGTTCTAGGCCCTTCGCGTCAAGTTTAAGTTGCCTGATTTCTTCCCTCAGATCATTAAATTCTTTTTCAAGTTCTCCAATAGGAATACCTGAGTTTTTTAGAGGTCTTCCTGATTTTTTTCGCCCATCAGGTTTCTCCACCAAGGTGGCTTCCACAACCGGATCAAGAACAAAAGTTTTCAATAACTCTCTGGTAGTTTTGTCATATGGACAGACTCGACCATCTAGGTAGGTAGGATCATTCGAGACATTGGTCACTATCGTTTTGAATTTTTGTAATTCAGTTAGGCTGATTGTAGGGTATTTATCCATACCGATCTTTCTCCTTGCTAAAAGCCCCTTAGTTGTGCTATCTGAGGACATAATTGCTATACACAGCTCTCTCTCATAGTTCAACCCCCTCGCGTGAAAAATTATGACAAGTTTGCAACCTGATAGAAAAAGGTAATAAAAACAAGTGTTTAAAGAACTTCATAAATTTGCTTCTCAGAAGTTTAAGGCTTCGGGAGATGATGTTCCCATCGCAGATTGGATAACCGAGCATACTACTCTTGCTCGTAAGCCTTTCTCTTTTAAGAGATATCCTTTTCAAGAGCAAATCGCCAATGATATGCACCCAAATCTGAGCGTCATCAAATGCAGCCAGATCGGCTTAACGGAAATTCAGGTTCGAAAATTTTTAGCATTTCTCCGACGAATGAATGGAGTTAGTGGCATTTTTACGCTGCCTACAGAAGATATGGCAAAAAGAGTTTATACGACCCGCATGTCCCCGATCCTTAGAGTCGATGATGTTTTTAATCCTCCGATGTTAGACAAACCTGTCAGGCGTCAAGATTTGATTCAAGTTCAAGACTCATGGGGCTATATAACTCCATGTATCGAAGGGCCAGCAACATCTATTCCAGCGGATATCCTTTTTCACGACGAATTAGATTTATCAGACGAAGCGATGGTGGGATTGTTTCAGTCTCGACTACAAAACTCAGAATTCAAAATTACTCAGGCATTTTCTACCCCGACTTATCTTGGATATGGAGTAGATAAAAATTTCAATCTAACTGATCAATTTTATTATCTTGTAAGATGTTCTAAGTGTAACCATCATCAATTTCCCCGATTTGAGCACGACTTCATACACATAGCCGGTATGAGTTTTGAAGTCGATAAGCTTACTGACATGACTGCTGAACAAATAACTGGGCTTAATTTGAAAGATTCCTATGTTAAGTGTGCTAAATGCAGCAGTCGATTAGATTTATCGGATGTATCTTTACGAGAATGGGTAGCAAAATATCCAAGTAAGGATCAGTTTAGAGGGTATAAGGTAAATCCTTTCTCTACTGATAGAATTTCACTCGAATATATTTTTCAACAGCTTGCTAAGTATAAGATGCAGGAGAATGAAAAGGGATTCCATAATACTGTTCTCGGAGAACCTTATAGTCCTGCTTCTGCCCAAATTCCTGAGGATTGTATTCGCTCGGCAATGACACCTCATGGCAGACCAATAACACCCGACTGGGATAGAGCTGTTTTTATGGGTATCGACATGGGAGCCATTTGCCACATAAGCTTGGTTGGTGAATATACTGATGGGAAAGACCCTTGGTTCTTATTCAAGACATGCCACGTATCTCAACTTTCGGCAACTATTTCTGAACTTCAAAAAGAATATAACATCGTTCAGGCTTGTGCTGATCGCTACCCCTATACTCCGGAGGTTGATCAACTTCGAGAAAACACAAATGGTATGTTAATGCCTATATCTTACAGGGGTAATGCTATTATCGCACCTCGTAAAGACGAGGCAGATAATCTCATATATTATGATGCTAATAGAACCTTCGCACTAGACATGGTTAGAACATCAATCGTGAACAATATTGCGGTTCTTGGTGGTTACACTTCTAATAAAGATGTGTTGGTGGCACACTTAAGAGATATGATCAGGGAGGAAAGTCCCGAAAAAGAGCCACGCTGGGTTAAATTAAATGGTAACGATCACTTTTTTCACTCTATGGCCTATGCCCTATTAGCTAGAAGAGTGTCCGAGCATTTATTTTTGCATAATCTCGGAGATAGTGCTATGACTCTATCTATCGTAGGTATGGATGTTGGTGAGCAAAAAAATGATCCAACTAACAAATTCTTAGGTAAGGGTGTGAGAAAATATGGCTTCACTGGATAGTATTCAATTCATCCTTCCGAAGAAAAAACAAAAAACAGGTGGTCAATCCGCCACACCGGGCTATAATGCCAACGATGAGGTCCGTTCTGTACCTCGATACGCAAATCATCGTAATGATATTTTCGATTCAAGACAATCTGGGGATAGTAGAACTCTGTTGGATGATCTGGTTCGTCACGATCCAGATGTTTCTTCTGCTATTTTTGCGTTTGGAACTATTTCTAGTTCTGCTCAAATGTACATGGTTGCTTATGATACTAATAATGAAGTTGACGCTGATGGAATAAAGCTGGCTCAAGCTATTTCAAATAGACTTTTTACTGCCAATGATTATTCAATAGGCTTTAATGCAAAAATGTCCGAAAAGCAATTTCTTGATGATCTGAGATATAGCACTATACTGCATGGAGCATATGGATTTGAGCTAGTTTATGATAAGGCTCTAGAACCATATGAGTTACGTATAGTCGATATGAAATCTGTCGAGTGGCAAGAATCAAAACCCGGACTGTACAAGCCTTTCCAAAAAGTCACGGGTGTAAATGATTCTGTTTCTTTGGATATTCCTACTTTCTTCACAGAAAAATTCCACCAGAATCCCAATGACATTTATGGGTATTCTTTGTTTGTTTCGGCTATAAACACGATTGCTGCCCGTCAGCAGGTGATAAATGATTTATATAGAATCATGCAGTTCACTGGATATCCTCGATTGGATATAACAGTTCTCGAATCAGTGCTTATGCAGAACGCACCTCCGGCTTTAAGAAACGATCCAAAGAAGCGACAACAATTTGTCGATCAGCAGCTTAGTGCTATTCGGGGTCAATTTACAACAATTAGACCCGATCAAGCTTTCGTGCATACAGATGCTGTTAAAACCGGTATGGTAAATGATAAGAATCCCGGAGCAAGTTTACAAATTAAAGAGGTCATAGAAACTCTGAATGCCCAAAACCAAGCGGCCTTAAAAACAATGCCTTCTGTTGTGGGTAAAGGTCAGAATGGGGATACTGCTTCTACGGAAAGTAGACTTTTTGCTATAAGCTGTGATAGCTTGAACAAAACTCTCGCCTCTGGACTTTCCGAAGCTTTAACCCTAGCTGCAAGAATAGCTGGTTTTCAAGGTAGGGTAGAAGTTTGTTTTACGCCTATTGAGCTTAGGCCTACTCTCGAACTTGAACCTCATTTCACTATGAAGGCTTCTCGATTGAAGCAAGACCTATCTCTCGGAGTCATAACTGATCTTGAATATCACATGCAAATGTACAATCGTCCACCACCAGCCGGGTACAAAAAATTATCAGGAACCAATTTTCTTGATCAACAGACTGTAGATGTACAGGCAGATAAGATTAGTCCTAATGACGACCCAAATGGTAGAGGTCAAGTTTCTGAGGGCGGAAAAAATGCAAAATCTAACCGAACAAAAAGTGGTGAGGTTTGATATGGTTAACTTGAATGATTTTAAGAAAGATCGTAGAGGACTGTTGATATGAAAGAATTAGTAAAGACTCCTTTTATCACAGCTCTGCTGACGAAAGCGGCGGGACCTGATGTTGATTTGAATAAGCTTCATGTATTTGAAGTTAGAGCTACCAGTACTGTACCTCTTCGGGGTAAAAAAGGAACAATTTTTGAAAGGGCTACAATTAGTCCTCACACTATCTCTCTGTTAGCTAAGTCCGTTAATGAGGATGCTGTACCACTGATGATGGACCATGAGCTTGATGGTGCACCATATGGTAAATTTTTCTATGCTGAATCTGTTCCAATGGAATCGGGAGATATAGAGCTTAGAGGATACATCTATGTAGACGATAGTGAAGAAGTAATTCTTACAAAGCTTGAGACTGGATCGATTGATGAAGTATCAATTCAGTTCCTTTCAAGTCATATGCTTTGTTCAGAATGTGGGTTTGATTATTTTGAAGCTGCGGCGAATGATAATTTTCTTCCCCTTATGAGTCATACTTGCGAACAAGGCCACGTAATTGGTAGAGAAGGTGTTCATGTTCGTCTTGTTGGCGTAGAAGAAATGATAGAACTAAGTTTGGTTAGTCGTGGTGCAGCAAAAAATTCCAAGATTATAGGATCATCTGATGCTATGTTGGGCGAATCAGCACAAAGATTAGCCGCAAGCGGCGTCGATGTGCGAAATGATTATTATTGCACAGCGTCGATCAACGATGAAGGAGTTAATGACGTGGATTTCAAAGACCTAACGGCCAAGCTGACTGCTTTGACCGACGACAAGATCGACCTAGCAACCAAATTGGTAGCAGCCGAAGCTCAAGTGACAGCACTTACCTCAGATCGAGATTCTGAAAAAGCTCGTGCCGATTCAGCAGAAGCTCAAGTAACTAAACTTACAGAAGCAGCTGCTACTGCCAGTCAGGAAGCCGAAGGTGTTCCAACAAGTGAAACAGTCACAGCCATGTCTGCCTTGATCGGTAAAAACTATGTGGCTTTGAAAGCTCTAGATGGTGAAGCAGACGCAAATGTTCCCGAGGATATTACCGAAGCTGTGAAGTTTATTGAGGACAATCAGGCTCGCCTCAGTGCTCTAATTCCGGCTGGTGGAGTAACTGTTCAGGCAGGTGGGAGCCAAGGTAATCTGACAGAAGGTCAGAAGAAACTGCAAATCGCACAAGTTAGTGCTTTCAAGTCGAACTAAGGAGTGAAGAAAAATGACCTTTAATACAAGCCAAGTAATCCTTGACGGCTTCACAATGGATGATTTCATCTTCACGATGTTCATCAGTGGCACTGTAACTCAGGAAGATATCGGTAAAGCTGTTTCGCTAGATACCGCCGCTCCTGCTACTGTTAAGCTTGCCGCAGATAATGATGTAGTTTATGGACGTATTTTCCAAGTTGAAGATCGCTCACAGGAAGGCGTTACTACTGTTTCCGTAGAAACTAAATTCCGTAAACGCCTTCCGAAAACCGGTGCAGTAACTATTGGAGCAAGTGTTGTGGGTGCAGGAGCTGGTGTTGTTAAAGCAGCAGCTGCATCTTCTGCTAATGTCGTACTAGCAGTCGGCACTGATTATGTTATTGTGCAAAAGAACTAAGAACAGGAGTAATTTTTAATGCCTAACTTTAAGCCTCTAACGGATTTGACCACAGCTCGGGTTTCTGCCGAACAGCTTGTTGGTAAGCTGAAATCCAACAGCCAAACGGAGTCGTTGGAGGCAGGTATGAACCTGCTTTCTCAGGCGCGCGAATATGGTCTAAATATTGCTGACTACCTACGTCTAAAGGTGCAACCGGACGGTCTCGCTCTTGAGGCAGGCCTCGATGGTTATGAAGCTGTTAAGATGTATCTTGGCCTGCCTACGAAGGATGATTACCGCAATGGTGTTGTGCTTCAAGCAGCTGCGGATGCGTTTTCCAGCTATCGTGGTGTTCGCGCCCTCTTCCCTGAGGTTGTAGACGACGTAGTTCAGTGGAAATATCGTCAAACAGACTTTGAAAGTCCTGACGCCCTGATTTCGCAGAGCCGCACGATTAACGGAACTGAGTTGATCACCACTGTTGTCAACGACAACAAGGAAGACTACGAGCGTTATGGCATGATTGCCGAAGGTGCGCGTGTGCCAGTTTGGTCAATCAAAGCTTCGGAACATTCGGTTAAGATTTTCAAGTTCGGTATCGGACTAGAGTGGACTTACGAATTTGGACGTCGTGCTAGCCTTGATCTTATTGCACCTTACGCCCTTCGTGCTGAAAAGCAAACGAAGCGCGCCCAGACTGCAACGGCTTACGCTATGTTGAAGAACGGAGATGCTGTTGCTTCTCATGCTGCCGCCCCGGTGCGGAACGCCTCGGCAATTAACACTGACAACAATCTTGGTGTCACTGGGGTAGCCGCTGGCAAGTTGAACTGGGAAATTCTCCTTGCTTGGCTTGTCGAGCGAGCGAAAGCAGGTGCTCCTATTGATACGGTAGCTGGTAACTGGGATACATTCCTACAATGGAAGCTGATGTTTGCCAAAAACACACTCAGCGACGGTTTGACTCAGATCGAAGCACTGCAACGTGCAGGGGTTACAGTTGCGCAGGAAAATCCTCGTTTCGACCTCAACCTTAATTTCGCACTGGTTTCCAGCGCGAGTGCTAATGAGTTGCTTGGTTTCTCGAAGGCGGATACTCTTGAGGAACTTATTGAGAACGGTTCGGATATCGAGGAATCGGAGCGCGTTATGCAGAACCAGAAGGTTAATCTGTATAGCACAAAGAATGCAGGTTACCGCCTGATCTTTGGTGACACCCGCTCGGTCCTAAACCTTAACGCTATTGCTTAAGGTAAAATCTAGAGGGGCGGAGAATTCTCCGCCCCTCTCAAAATCACAATAGGACAAGTAGTATGGCTAACAAACCTGATAATCAAAATATTGAAAAAGTCGAGAAGGCTGAGAAAGTCGAATCAAAAAATGGCGATTTGATTCGAGTAGAAACTACAGGAAATTTTGGTCTTATTGATCCGGTAACCAATCTTGACATTTCTCATGAAGGTGTTACTGAAACTGTTAGAACACCTTTCATCGAACGCATGTTAAATATAAAGAGACTAAAAGAGGTATGACTTGGAAAGTGGAACTGACCTAAAGCATTTAGTGCTCTTCAACAAGGGTCAACCGACCAGCAACCTCACTTATACATTATTTAATCAAGATGGAAATATAGTTGAGACCGATTCGGTCTCAACTAATCTTGGTCAAATGAGCTATCTTATCGAAATTGCTGGAAGCTCAAATACCTTATCTAAGCCTCTTTATGAACAGATGAAATTACAGTGGAGCTACACTACTGCCGATTCGGCCATCGTAGACTCTTTCAAATATTTGCTACACACCCCTATCCTCTTTGCTGTCTCAAAAGACTCAGTTCGTAGTCTTTTAGGAGTAAATGAGGACGAACTTACAGACCAAGAAATTGATCTATTTGCTGGCTATCTTGCCTTTCTAGATAAATTACCGACTGGGGCTGACTTAAGTGCCTACGAGAACGCTGGCACCTTTAATAGCTATAGAATATCTGGAGCGATTGAAGCCTCGACTGCTTTGTCCATTTTTCCAACAATGCAAATACGCTTACCAAAACGCTATGGTTCGGGAACCTCCGAATATGAGCGTTGGACTTCGATTGACTGGGAAGCTTTGGGAGCAGAATTGTCCTCTAAATTGATGACCGGCTTAAATGTTATTGACCCAGATTTACAGTTATTTGAACTAACAGATATTTTTGGACTTTCTACGGCACCCGTAGATGTAATCACGGCGACTTGATATGGCTAGTAGATTTGATATTCCAACAGTTTACGCAACTCTGGTTACCAAAGTCAAAGAGATTATAGATGACTTAAAAACTCAAGGCATTTCTGAGAAAATAGAATATATGGCTTGGGATGCTAGACAAGATACAAATACTGAGCTACCTAATGTTGACCTAATAGGGTTGGCTGATTGGACCTTTGATGAGGCAGATCACATGCCGGAAATAGAGTGCGTCATTCTACTTTCTGTTGTAAATGACGCTAATCTATTTCGAGAGGTTGAAATAGCTAATGTGATAAGAAATAAGTGTGTTCATCCAATTCGTCCTGAATACTTGACTTGGACTGTTAGAGATTCTGAGAATAATCCATTTTCACAACTTACAGTTACAAATTTTACCATGTTGCCCTCAGGGGAATCAGAAGCTCGAACAGTTCGGCAATTCGGTATCAGCTTGAAACGAGCTGATTATGGGAAATGATCTGAATATTGTTCTTCAATTTCAGTTCAAACCTAGAACCAAATTTTCTGAAATTGAGGGTAAAGGCTTAGCCAATTACGTCATTCAAGATATTGCCTTCAAAGCTGGCGAACGTCAAAGACTCAATCTTTCAAAGAATCTACGTAGAGATTTTGCTCCAATAGTTGAGCGAGAATTAAGCAAAATGGCTAGGCAGGTGGCTACATTAGCTTTAGGACTTTCTGGGTCAACCAACGCACCTACAGGATCATTAAAGATAGATGGACAAATTTCAAAAGCCATGAGGGCGAATTCAAGTCCGATGAATATTTCCAGTGTTACTGGAGCTTGGAAAGAGAGAAGTAAAGCTTACCTAAAATGGAAAACAAAAACCTATAAAACCAGAAAATGGTTCAAAAATACTGGGCAATTACAATCTGAATTAAAAAATACTGCTGCATATCATCAGGCTTATGGTCCAATGGGTGTAAAATTTATTCCTGCTAGAGGAACCCAACCCACTCTTTCTAGTCTTGGACGCTCTAGAGGCCGCCTCTCTAATTTTATTGTAACTGGAAGATTGGAAGTTACCGTATTTCGGAGGCTTGGACTTAACGATCTTCCTAAAATTGGAGAACAAGCAACCTATTCAAAAAAAAGACTATCTGGTTTCGCTGATAGTATTGAAAAGAAGCTAACTGGTCCCGACCCTAAAAAAGCTTATAGACCTATAGTTGAGCCTTTCTTGACGTATTACATGAATAGGCGTATCCCTAATGCCATTTTTCGTAAGGTAGAACAAAGCGTATTAGGCTAAAATTGCCCCGTAAAGTCCTAAAGCATCGTGGACCTCAATTACTGCTTCACCATCTATGATGTCACCTCTTTTAATTGGATGATTCGTAATCATTCTAGTCTTTTCGTTAGGAATACGAAGCTGCCTATCGAAGGCTTCTTGTAGAGGCTCATAGCTCACATAGATACTGATAGGCTCGCTTTCAGGACCTTCTTTTTCTAGTCCTGTTCTAATATCAGTTATAGTACTTCTCTTAACCAGTTGAGCTACTGAATTAGTTTGATATAGTTTGAAAGCATTGAAGGGAGAACCTTGTGAGGTTTCACTTATCGCATGCTCTGCCACCATATATTTAACACCAGTGGGGGTTTGAATAACCATTCCTGCTTTCAGATGTAGCACAGAGGGGGCTTTCAAAATTCTTCTAGGTGCGACCCAAGTTATGGTAGCTCCTTCCGCCAATTGGATATCTTCTAATGCTCCAAAGAATTGTCCAGAGCCTCCTTCGATAACATCGAAGCGAATATCAAACTTAGACCGAGTGGCTTTCATCATATCTTAAAAAACTCATTCAAGGCAGATACGGCCTGTTCTGGCTGCATATCATTCACAAGTCTACCCTTATTACTTCCGCTTTTAGACCCTCCAAAAGCAGCGTCCAATACTTTTAGCATAGCGTAATGATGCTGTAAATGACCAATGGTGGCCTCACCGAGTCTCACCCTTATCTGATAATATACATCATACCAAATTTCTTTGGATGCTAAATCATAATATTGGCTTGGACGTATCCCGTAGGCCCAGCAAACTTGTTCAATATGGTCTAAACTGGAGTACCAGTCTCGGAACGGTCTGAGGACATCATCTTCTTTGCCTGCTCCGGATATTTTTTCATTCTTTTCTGGAGCTTCTCGGCCTGACTCATAAAAAAATAGGTAACGTGTTCAATCACCCAAGCAAGAACATCATCTATTTCGTAGATGCTGATACCCATCTCTTCTACGGGAATCAAATCTTTTGAATCCTCAATAGGCTTTTTATAATTACTCAAAAGCCTGCGTAGGATCAAATCTCTGGTATCTTGACTAGTCATAATAGAGGCAATCGCTTCGTCGGGCGTACCCACAAAGCGAAGAATGTCGTTAAAAATAACATAAGTCATACGAATAGGTTCTTCCCGTCCGGTGACTTTAATCTCTTCTTCGGGTCTTTCAAGCTTATCGGCCACTGATAATTTCCTTTAGTTTTTCAGGAGGAACAACTTCCAAAATAAATTGACTGAGAATTTTATCTCTTTCTGAGGTCACCTCAAGACCCGCACTAAGAAGAGCAATCACAGCTGAATTTAGAGATGGTAAGTCCTTATCAATTCCATGTTGGGAAACATTAAGATAAAGGTCCATAGGGATGCGAATAGAGAGGGTTCTAACCTCTTTTGGTTTACTTTGGTTCATATTGCACCTACTAATCTTTTCTTCTATACAAGTCAAGCATAAATTGCTGAAACCCAGATATAGGAAATTCCAATGGCTGACGTAAAAGACAACAAATTTGTAATCGGTAACGCTACGGTCATGCTTGCTCCGTTTAGTGCAGATGTGTTTGCCCTTAATCCCGATACCCATTCTGTTGGTATGGTTAAAGCGGTAACTATCACGCAAGAAGCTGACCAAATCATGCTGAAAAACGGTATTACCCAAAATACTGTGGACACCCAGAAATCGAATGTCAACATGACTACGACATTTGAAGGTTATGAGTTTAGTGCCAAGAACTTGATGTATGCTTTGGGTCTTCAAGGTTCGGTAGTTAAGCGTCTGCGAGGTAAATTGACTGCTGCTGCTGCCGCCGCCGCGACCTCATTCTCGGTAGAATCTTATCCTATTCCGGGGGATGCCGCTTCTCTCATCGACGCAGTGGGAGACATCCCTAACGGAGCTACTTTGCTTTTGCAAAAAGCTGATCAACCAGATAACGTCTACCCCTGTAAAGCTGTAGCAGCCACTACGGGAACAGGTCCCTACGTCGTGACTATTGATGCTCTTCCAGCAGGTGTTTCTTTTGCAGTTGGCGACACTGTCTGGGTGGTGAACGAGATTAACGCAGGTTCGACTGAGCAAGACCAGTATTTCTGTGCCAAGATTGTTGGTAAGCTTTCTTCGAACAATGAGCCGATTGTTGTCGTTATGCCTAAGGTTAAAGTGGCTAAAGGATTCAACCTGAGCTTTAGTGAGCAGGATCATTCGAACATGCCTTTCGAACTAACCCCCTTGGTCATGACTAAGACGGAAACAACTTCGACACCGAAACTGGCCGGTTTCGAAAAAACTATTGCAAAGGCATACGTCGGCGGTTAAGGGGATTTATCCTTGCCAAACCTTTGAGGCCGCTGTATTTATGCAGCGGCCTTTTTTTTATTCAGGTAAACAATGACTGACGCTACGATTAAATCCACTGTCGGTATTCAAATGTCCCCGGAGGGCATGGCCTCCGCAGCAAAACAGCTCGATGGTATTCTTCAAAGAACTATTGCTAATCTAAACACAGCAGCTAAAACTGCGGAAAAAGCTATTGATAGTTCAGGAAAAGCTGGTCAAGTTGCCACCAATCAAATAAATGGTCAATTAAAAGCTCTTGCTATTACATTAAGTCAAATTAAAACTCTTCAAAATACTCTTCAAAGTACGGGAGCTTCTGGAGGACTTAATGCAGCTAGACTTCTTGGGGATTTCTCTTCATCTGGAAGAGTTGGAAAGCAAGCTAGAGAATTAGCAGATTACACAAATAGTTTGCGTGGAGCCTCGTCAGCTATGACGACTCTAAAAGATCGCGCTCGTCAATTTGACGTCCAAGCTGGTAACCTTGCAAAAAATGGTCAGCTTCTTTCTAACAGCCAAATTATGAAGGCTGAGAAGATCGAAGCAACCGCGAAAGCCTATTCTAAAATAAGTAATGAAATTGGCAGCATTAGAGCAAGAGTAGCTTTACTCAGCACCGATGGTCAAAAAGCATTCAAGCCCCTTCTAGATAATCTGCAACAACTTGAAAAAGTGAATGCTAAAGCTTTTAGTAATCGGCGTCGTTCGGAGTACGGTCCAGAGTTAGCAACTACTAGAGATGCTGTGAGAGGTCTTCAAGAAAGGTTAATAGCAAGAGAAAAACTGGAAGCCAAAACTAGACTGAATGTTGAAGCTCTTCGTAAAGAGGGGATTGAACTTACCCGCCTAACGACTCTAGAGAGAGAAGCAGCACTTGCTGCTAAAGTGCGTTCAGCTAATAGTCGATTTAATAATGCACAGCTCACCGGAACCATTATTTCTCGTAGGGATACCGATCAAGTTTCTAGATTCACTAGAGCTGCGGCGCTTGCAGCTACTACCCAAAATCAATTAGTTTCAGCCTTAAATAAACCCAATGTTTCTGCGGAGAGGCTGCAAACCCTTATCAATAGACACAAGACTTTACAAAGAGAGATTGCCGAGAGTATTGCTCAGCAAAATAGAATGGGCGGCGATCCTAAGGGAGGATTCTTTGCCGGAATCAAAAGCAGTGCCAGCAATCTTCTGGGCGGGGGTGAAGGAGGTTTTGGTGCGGGTGCTCTGCTGGGAAGAGTGGGGGCCTACGCGGGAGCTGCTGCTGTAGTTTACGGTCTAATCAGTGCTCTTCAACAAGCTGTTTCATTCTCTATCCAGTTTGAAGATTCTTTAGCTCAACTACAAGCCATCTCTGGTTCGACCAATTATGAGATGCGTGATTTGAGTCAAAGCATTTTTGCTGTCGCCAAGAATAGTGCTGACAGTGTGTTAGAAATAACTAAATCAGCCACGGCTATCGCTCAAGCTGGCTATAAGGGAAAAGAGCTTTCTCAAGTTCTATCCGCTTCGGTTAATCTTTCGGCAGCAAGTGGCGCATCTCCTGCTGACTCCGTAGATATCCTTACCTCCGCGCTTGGTTCATTTCAATTGGCTGGCACTGAAGCCACCAGAGTTGCTGATGCTTTTGTTGCGGCACTCAACAATTCAAAACTGGGTGTGGCTCAGATTCAGGCCGGTATCCAGTATGTTGGTTCAACTGCTAATCAACTAGATATTTCTCTTAACGAGTTGGCGGGAACACTCGCAGTTATTGCAGACACTGGTATCAGGGGTACAACAGGACCGACCGGGCTTAGACAACTTCTTGTCGATTTAGTTGACCCGTCAGAAAAAGTAAAAGAAGAACTTAAGCAAGTAGGACTTACAGTAGCTGATATAGACGTAAAAGTCTTAGGATTTTCAGAGGTATTAAAAAGACTCAATAACGCAGGTTTTGATCCTTTTGCTGCGGGTATCGAAGTCCGAGCGGCCAACGTCTATAATGCTATTGCGGGTTCTACGGACGAAATATTAAAACAAACTCAAGCAACTTTAGATCAGGGAGCAGCACAAGAAGCCGCTCAAGTTAGAACCGAAAGCGTTTCTGCAACTTGGCAGAAAATGATAAATACCGTTAGTGAATTAGCTGCAAGCATTGGTAATGATCTTGCTCCGGTCTTGAAATTTCTAATTGACCTTCTAGGTGTGGCAGCCACAGTAGGTTTGGGACTGATAAAAGTTTTATCTTCCACTGTAAATTTTGTGGTAACTCTAGGTGGAACTTTTGATAAAACGGGGGTGTCTGGCGAGGCTCTTAATTCTAAATTGCAGGATTTAGGATACACAGCAGATCAGGTAAATCTTAGTCATAAACAACTGACGGGGGGTTTAGAAGACGTCCAATCGGCTTTGAAAGCTAGTGAAGCGGAAACAGACTCTCTTAAAGCTCAGCAGCTTTCTTTAGCTCAAGAAACTGAAAAACTGATGGTTCGTCAAGATAGTTTAGTGGGAAAGAATGGAGATTTAACTGAAACCACTTCGGAGGTTAGGGTCGCTGTTGAAGAATTATCTCTACGTTTCCCGGGTCTCCGGGAGGAGTTTGATAAGACGGAAGGTGGAGTACAGGGACTACTTAAGGCTTTCGAAGCTTTGGATGAGCAAATTCAAAGAACTATGGTAAACGCTGCCCGGACTCAAAAAATTACCGCTGAAGCTGCCAGAGATGTGGCCTTAGAGAAATTAGAAGATGATACTTCCTTCTACAAAAATTTAGGCCCAAATGGTTGGATATATCGGGATGTTGGGCTGAAAGAATATGGTGATCCTAGACGCCGAGGGGGTTTGGGTACTCCTCTTAATACCTCTCAACAAAAAGAAAGCTTTAATATTGAGAGTTTATTAAAAGCAGGAGACCCTGATAGTATCAGAAAAGCAAGAAACCTTATTCAAGATAGTAAAGATACACTTATTAAAGCGATTTACGGGGAACTATTAGTAAAAATAAATACCTCAATAAGTGACTATGATAGTGCAATATTAAAATCCAAAGAAGCTGATGAGCTGCTTGGAGGCTATGCTGCTGCTCAATCTGAGGTAGGTAAAAAAATTAGAACTGCGAGGAGAGCTAATTCAACTGCCACCGTTACTGCTAGTTCTCAAGGTGCGGCGGGAGGTAGGTCTACTGCTCAAATTTTGCTCGAATTACAGCAAGAAGTTGGACAATTAAAAAGAAGACTGTCTGAAACAAAAGACCCGGAAGAGATTAAGCTACTAGATAGAGCACTAATAGGAGCTAAAGCTGATATCGCTAAACTTAGTCGTAATCCAAATAATCCAAATAATCCAAATAAACCAAAACGAGGGGAGCAACAATACACTGGACAAGCCCGTAAAGACGCTGAGTATTTAGAAAATTGGGTAAGAGCGCAAGGATTTAGAGTTGGCGAAAGAGGCTCTCAAGACCCAATACATAAAGGTGCGGGGCATAGGGAGTGGAGAGCTATAGATGTTAATTTAGCTTCAGGAGAAGGTGAAAGATTAGACCCTAAGCTTCGTTTGCGTATGAACGAACTTGCCAGAAGTATTCAAGCTAAAGGGGGCGTGGTGTTATGGAATGGAGAAAGGTATGATCCTAGTGGAGCCATAACTCGTATTAAAGGAAGTCGAAAAGCTAAGCATTACACCCACCTTCATGGAGAAGTTCCTTTAGGAGGCCTTTTTTCAGACGGTAAGCCTAATGATGCAGAATATCAGTCCAGTGTTAATGAGGCCGAAAAAAAGGCACTTAAAGAACAAGAAGAAAGAATAAAAAAACAGTTAGCTGAGGCTGAAAGTCTAAGAAAGACTAGGGGTAAAATTGAGATTGAAGCTATAGAAGAAGAAATCTCAACGATTATGCGTAACGCAAAAACGGGTTCTTTTTCCCGAGAAGATTTGAATACTAAATTAGAAACAGCTATGGTTCTGAAATACATGGCTGTTATGAATCAATTTGATTTAGAGAACTCAAAGGAAGGCTTGGGACCTGAGGGCCTTAAAGAGTGGGAATTAAAAAGAAACGCTCAAATCAATCTTTTTGAAAAACAATCTTTAGATGAGTTTGCAAAACTTTATGGATATATCGCTGATTCTTTTTCAAAAAGCATGGAATTATATGAGCAAGTAATCAAGAGTAATTTAGACAAAGCAGAGAGAGCAGCACAAGAAAAATTCAAGCGTTACGAGGAGAAAGAACGCTCTTACAACCTACCTAGTAATAGAGGCAGAGATTTCGGAGCTGGGGATGAATACCTCCTAGGAGAAAGAAGAAGACAAGCGGAAATACTTCGAGACCAAGAAATAGTAGCTGCTCAAGATGTCTCTAACGGCAGTTTGTATAATGCCAATGAGCGCAGAAAAGATAACTATAAAAACACCTTTGGTCGAGAATTCCAAGAATACAAACCCGGCTCCACAGAAATGGAAAAGTTTTTTTCCACAGCAGGGGAAGAAGAAGCAGCAGCATGGAAAGAAATTCAATCAGCTTTAGATGCCTATAATGTTACTTTGGCTGAGACCGCTGAACTACAACAACTTATAGATGAAAGAACAGGAAAAGTATCTGCAAGCCAGTTTACCTTTAAGCAAAGAATTGATGGGGCAGCAAAAGCTTGGCTTGATCAAAGTGGAGCTATGGACACTTGGGAGAAAACTGCTCAGAATAGCGTTGCACCGCTCTTGGACACTATAACTAATGGTCTTACGGACATGTTCAAAGGCCTCATCACTGGGCAACAAAGTCTTAAACAAAGCTTAAAGGCAATGCTATCTTCCATTGCTGATTTTGTTGCTCAGATGATCGCTAAAGCTCTGGCATTAGCTGCCGTCAAATGGTTCCTACAAATGATAGGTCTTGATGTTTCGGGCTTGGGAGGCGCAGGTGGCGGAGGCTTTGGGGGTGAAGGCGGAAGCGGAGCTGGTGGATTGTTGGGTCAAATCCTATCCCCCGGAGGTGGAATTGGTGGGGGACTATGGAGAGGTGGAGAAGTTAAAAGCTATGCCCGGGGAGGTCAGATTACCTCAGGTCTGGCAACCAGAGACAGCACCCTGATTCATGCTGCAAAAGGAGAGTATGTTCTTCGTAATTCAGCTGTTGATAGTATTGGTACAGATATGCTCGATGCAATGAATAGTCGAGGCGCGGCAGCTATCGCTAGCGCCGGTAGTAATATAATTCCGCTTCCAACATCAGCTCCTGTTGAAACAAATGTTTATGTGATAGCTCCAGAAGAGAAACCTACTTTAGGGCCAAACGATGTTATTGCAATCATCAGTAAAGATGTGCTACAGGGAGGACAGACCAAGCGGTTAATCAAAAAGGTGGCGAATGGCTGAGTTTGTTTTTAATTTTTGCCCCAACTCAAGAGTCGCTGAACTTCTGGCTCCAGAAGAGCCAGAAGTCAAAGACTTTAATGGTTGGGTATATCATCCGGTCCCGGTGCTTCCTTTTCGCCCTAATTTTCGGGTTACTCTCGAAGGTCTAAAGTGGTATCTAAATGGTGCTGGAACTGGATTGGATACTACCACTGATCCTACTATAAACGCGGGACGTCTGGAAGCTTTCTATAAAACTCATCGTCTTTTCAAACCTTTTAATTTTACCCATGAATATCTTGGAACTTTGGAGTTACGTTTCAGTGCACCGTTAAGCATACCTAAGGGATTGGTTAATGGTGGAGGAGCTGTAGAACCCCTTCAAATTAACATGATCCAACATAATGCGACCTACTAATGACTGTAAACACCGAAAACGCTCAGAAATTATCTCCAGATGCGGAGATCATTCTTTATGAATTGACTACTCTATCGGGTTCAACTATCTTTTTTAAGCCCGGGCCAGATGTTATGTATCTAGGAGACCCATATAAGGGAGTTCCTTGTAGTCTATCTAATGAGGTTCGATCAGTAGAAGCCGACCGACAGAGACAAACCTTAACTATAGGTGGAGATAATGCTGATCTTGGGATTCTTAAGTCGGTATTATTTTCCGGTGAGGTAGATGGTGCCTCAATATTAAAGCACGTTGTTGAGCTTGAAGATTTGAAAAATAATGTCAACTCTAAAATGACATCAGCTTATACAGTGAAGCAAGTAGAGGGTTACTCTAGAAGTAAAATCAGTCTAGTTTTAGGAAGATTTTCCCCATCTAAACAAACGACTATCCCTTACCGGAAGTATAATCGACCAGCTTTTCCTTATGTGAGATTACAATGATTCTTGTTTCAGAACCTTTTCAAGGTAAGGTTTTTAATTTAGGAGTTCAAGACTGTTTCAGTCTTTGTATTGACTTTTTCAAAGAGAATTTTGATATCAAAATTCCTAATATTTCCCGACCCCATGATTGGGATGCAAATAAGCTTGACCTTATCAATGATTTCTACCATCTGAGTGGTTTCAAAAAAATAGACGCCGAATCAGAATGGCCTCCTCGCCCCGCAGATGTTTTGGTCACGACAATTAGTGGAAGTAATCCAAACCACCTTGTGGTTTATTTAGGTTCAAATGAAATTTTACATCACCCAACCGGGCAACTTTCTAAAAAAGAATTGATGAGACCTGTTTGGAAAAGATTCACCTCCTATATTTTAAGACACCCAGAGGTTCCTGACCTTACCGCATCTAAACCATTGGTAACATTAGAGGATATTTTAGATGAAAGATTTATTTAGTCGCTACTCAGACGAAATTTTAGAGGAGAGATGTGGCCTTATTTTAGGTTCGGGGGAAATGTTAGAAGTTCAAAATTCTCATCCCGAACCTACCAAAGGTTTTGAGATTGACCCTGAGACTATAATCCGCTATCTGGATGAGATGAGCGGAACATGGCACACTCACCCGGGGCAAAGTTCTGTATTAAGTGGGGAAGATCATCTCTGCTTTACAGCTTGGCCAACCTTGGAACACTACGTCGTTGGAAAAGATGGTATTAGATTGTATAGAGTAGATAATGGAGCGGTTGTAGATGCAAATCATTTTCCACGGTAAGCTCGCTCAGGAATATGGAGCAACACATTTTATCGAGGCCAATTCGGTTCGTGAAGCTTTGGAAGCCATCTCCCGACAGTTGAAAATCTTCTCGGAAATAATGCTTGACAGGAGACCTCTTCTTCGAGTAGTAGGCCATCCCACACAAGAATCCTTAAAGGAAAAACCGGAGAAGATCGACGTTGTTCCGGCTATGATAGGTGGTGGAGGATTTGCTAAAATCGTAATAGGAAGTCTCTTAATTGTAGCTGGTTTTGTCATTCCCGGCGCTCAGTTTCTTATCCCGATGGGTATCAGTTTAGTTATCGGAGGTATATCTCAGCTCTTTATCAAGGCACCATCCCTGTCCAAAGAACAGGACCCGGACGCCTCGAAATATCTCGGTCTTGGAAATAACACCACAAAGTTGGGCACTTTACGCTCATATAGTATGGGACGTGTGAAAGTAACTTCACCACACGTTATTGCTGTAAACGTAGACTCAAGTGACTTAGTGAAAGGTGAGTTTCCAGTATGACTTCTCAAAAATTGATATTAGACGACATGCTCTTGGTGTCAGAGAAAGTTGGCCAGACTTTAATCACCCGGGATCAATACCGGTCCCATGGGAAATTTTCTGATTATGACGTTCAGAAAAATTTCGGGAGTTTTAGGGCGGCACGAAGGGCTGCTGGTTTAGAGCCTACGAGAGGGAGCCAGCTACAGTTAAATGCAGTGGGACGGCATTCGGACCTTGATGCTTATCGCCAAATGAATATCGAAAAGGCTGATTACGCTCAAAAGTATGTTAAGCCAAAAGGAACTCGTTTCCAGACCATGCTTGTGGCCTCAGATATTCACGACGAACTTTGTGATCCGTTTTGGAGAAGAATTTTTATAGACACTGTGCTTAGAACACAGCCTGATACAGTAATTCTCGGAGGGGATATCTTCGATCTGGCTGAGTTCGGACGGTACAGTGTAGACCCAAGAGATTGGGATATTGTCTCTAAAATCCGTTGGGTTCATGCTTTTCTTTCGGATATTCGAAACGCAGCAGCAGATACCGAAATAGTTTTTATTGAAGGTAATCATGAGCACCGATTGCTTCGATATCTTACAGACAATGCTCCAACTTTGAAAGTTGTCCTCTCCGACCTCCATGGTTGGACAGTTCCAAAGCTTTTGGGCTTAGACAAATATGAGGTGCGGTATGTAGCCAGAGCCGATCTTGGTACTTTTAATCAGTCTAACGTGGTTAAAGAAATTTCCAAAAATTACGAAGTGTTTCATAACTGCTTCTTAGTAGATCACTTCCCCTCAGGAAAAGAAAAAGGGCTACCGGGTGTAAACGGTCACCACCACTCTCACCTCGTAAACACTCTTTATAGCCATAATTACGGAAGCTACGAATGGCATCAATTGGGATGTGGGCATCGTAGACAAGCAGAATATTGCGCAGGAGAAAAATGGAACATGGGGTTCGCCACGGTTCATGTGGACACGCACAATCAACTTCCATTGATCGACTATCACTTCATTGGAGATTTTGCAAACATACACGGTAAATATTATCTCCGTGGTGAGAATGAGTAACCCTTTACTTTTTCACCCTTTAGCAGTAATAGGATTGAATGCCTCGCCAAATTATTGGCTCTAAGGGCGGTGGGGGTGGTAGCAGTTTTGTTACCAAGCCAGATTCGCTGCGGAGCAATGATAGTTTTGAAATCCTTCTAGGCCTCGGTTCTGGCCGATGGAAGGGGATGGTCGATGGTTTAAAATCCCTAAAAATCAACGGAGTCCCATTGGAGAATACCGATGGGACTTCCAACTTTCAAGATGTGTATGCCGTTTTCGCAGACGGAAATCCCCTTGAGAACCAGATCGTAAATTTTAAGCTTGGTGGAGGCGGTAACTCCCAATCGGTAACTACTCAGCTAGTAAATACTAACACAAATGGTCCCGGAGGTTGGGTAACTGGAGCGGTAAGTACTCCTAATGCGAATTTTATTGACCTCAGATTTATAGTTCAGCAGCTATTTTATCAAGATGATAAAAGTATTCGGGAAAATACTGCCACCATTGAGGTAGAAATGCGTCCTTCTGGAGGCAATTGGATAAACATTTTCTCGGCTCCAAGTTCTCAAGGAATTAGTTACGATCCGGACGGTTACGATTATTATGAAGATGACGGTAATTATAACGCTCGGCTCTACTTAGGTAGGGGGTTATTCAACTCTAATGGTACAGGATTCAGAGCTTCCAGTAACCCTAACCTAAAAATAACGGGTAAAACCAGTTCGGCTTTTGCTAAAGAGCTTCGAATTGCAGTTCCCAATAAGGGAGCCTATGCTAATAAGACTTGGGAAGTTCGAGCACGACTTGTAGAGAAAGACACAATAGATAACGACCCCATCTCTGAGCGTCGCAACATTGTCTTTGAAACTGTCACCGCCATTATTACAGAGCCTCTCGGAGATCACCCAGATTGGGATGGACTTGTATGGTTACAAGTTCACGGAAAAGCCTCAGATCAATTTTCAGGTTTTCCCGAAATCACTTCTATTTGTGATACCAAAATTTGTCAGGTCCCGGGGCCTTCTGTTTTTAATCCAGAAACCAGAGCGTACTCGCCAGCTACGTGGGATGGTTCATTTGTTGAGGCATTTACCACAGACCCCGCGTGGCAGATAAAGGAATTCGTTGAAGACCCTGTGCATGGTCTAGCTGGAATATACCCCGGCTCCACTTTAGATAAATGGGATGCTCTAGAAGCCTCTAAATATTTTTCAGAGCAAGTTAGCGACGGCAACGGGGGAACACATCCTCGATTCAGTATGAATCTGACTATCAACGAAGCTAAAGATATCGACGAGATGATGCAGTATCTCGCTGGTAGCGTAAATAGCTACACGGAGGATATTGGAAATGGGGTGTGGAGATTTAAGGTAGATAAGCCTGAGACTCCAGTTATGTTGTTTACCGAAGATAATGTCTTCGGGGAATTTCAATATAGTCACTCAGATATAGATACTAGATTCAATGATTGGCGAGGAACTTTCCTCGACGAAAGTCTTGACTATGAGACTAATACAGTTAGAGTTTTTGACCAAGCTGATATAGACCAGAATGGAACCAAATTTACTGAGATTGCTTTGATTGGATGTACCCATCCTCAAGAAGCTTTACGCCGGTTGGTGTTTCGTTTGCGGGTTTCTTTGAATGAATTCCGCTCAGTAATTTTTGAAACCAATAGGGTCGGTCGTTATCTCAATCCCCTCGACACTATTTTGGTTGCTGATGGGGCATTGAATCCAGACCATTTAGTTAAAAGTACCAGTAGGGTTGCCTCCTACTCTGGGACAACTGTGAATCTGTTGAGAGAATTGAGACTCGAACTTGGAGTTAATTACACTGTTCATTTTACTACAACTGATGGTGAGGTTGTTTCAAGAAACATCACTAATAATTCATCTCAGAGAGGAGATGTTACCCAACTTATAATTAGTTCTCCACTCCCTACAAATATAATGCCTCAATCAGCAGTAGCTTTGAGTGCGGGGGGATTAGCTGCACTCCCAGTTGCTTATAGAGTAATTAGCGTAGAACGCTCAGAAAATAACGAAGATAACTACGTAATTAACGCTGTTCAGATCGACACCGGAAAATGGGCAGCGATGGATAACGTCTCTCAGACAGATATTCTTGCTCAAGAATCGGCTATAGCTATAGGCTCTCCAACTGCCCCCGCTGGTGGTCTTTTCCAACTTGTAGAGTATATTACTGATACTCAACACAAAAGAGTTCTTGAGATAAACTGGAACAGACCTGCAAGTAATTTCTTTGACGGTTATAGAGTAGAATATCGGCTAAATAACGGCCCTTGGTTTCTCGCTAACGAGAACCAAAAAGATAGCTTCTTCGAGTTACAAAATCCAGAAGACGGAACCTATGATTTCAAAATCACGGCTCTAGACCGTAGAGGTGTTCAATCAAATCCTCTAATTGGTCAGTATGTTCTTAATGGCAGTAGTTACGTAACTCCCCCAGCACATACCAGAGGACCTTTAACAACAAGACCTCCTCAAGGACCTTATGACGGTTTTCGTTTTACAGTTACGAATGCAAACCCGCCAGTCACACAAGTTTGGGAAGACGGTAACTGGAGAGATGAGGTAAATCTCGTCACAGAAGGAAGTCAGATTGGAGTAGAAAACGGAGCCACAGTTGGTATGACTCCTGCTGAGGAAGCCACCCTCTCTCAAATTCTTGTTGATGTGGACGATCTCTATACCACATATGGCAGCACGGCGTCCGCAGCGGCTTCTGCTAGTGCTGCTCAGGCCTATTCAACTATCGCTCAGACAGCTGCTACTAATTCTCAAACAGCAAACACCAACGCACAAAGCGCCATGACAGCGGCTCAGACTGCTAGAAATGATGCCATTACCCAAGCCACCAACGCGGCAGGTTCTGCATCAACGGCGGCTAGCAGTGCCACTACAGCTACCAATCAGGCTAATGCTGCCGCAGGTAGTGCTACTAGTGCTTCCGCTTCCGCAAATATAGCCACCACTCAGGCTGGGAATGCCGCTACCAGCGCCACAGCGGCATCAACATCAGCATCAAGTGCGACTATATCTGCAACCAATGCGGGGACCTCAGCGGCAGCCGCTCAAGCCTCAGCAGTATCGGCTTCAACTAGTGCTTTACAAGCCGCTGCAAAAAATGGCCCAAGTTTGAATTATAACCCACATTTTGATCAGGGCAAAGAATATTGGTTTATTGGACCATCCGGAACTACTCAAACACTGGGAACAGTAGTTTCAGCTTTTCAAGGAAGAGCAAATGTTATTACGGGAAATTATCTATATGGATATAGTGAAAGTATTCCCGTAACTCCGGGAAATAAATATGAATTAAGTATAAGTTTTTATGTTGCGAATGCTTCTTCCAGACACTACTTAGGAGTAGTTCCCTTTGACGCCAATGGAGTTAGTCTTACACCAAGCAGTGGTTATTATTTTGCCTTTTCTTACTCACAATTTCCAATAGGTTGGAAAACAACCAGTGCTATCAATGATCTTTCTTCATATCCTACGGCAACTCATGTAAAGATAATTTACCTCGTTAATTATGAAGTACACTCAGGCACATACGGCGTTGATTATATTCATTTTAATGAGGTAACTGCCAGAGAGGCAGCATCTGGCTCGGCCTCCGCAGCGGCAACCTCAGCATCGAATGCCTCCATAAGTGCCACCAACGCTGGTAATAGTGCCTCTTCTGCTCTAACAAGTGCTACCAATGCTGCTAGCAGCGCCGGGGCTGCGAATACGTCAGCTGGAAATGCGGCTACCTCTGCCTCACAGGCAAGCACATCTGCAAGTAACGCAGCGGGTTCAGCCTCTACCGCAAGCACACAGGCGACTAACGCTGCAAACAGTGCGGGAGCGGCGGCAGGTTCTGCGTCAGCTGCTTCTGGTTCAGCCTCTACCGCAAGCACCCAGGCGACTAACGCTGCAAACAGTGCAACGGCAGCTCAAGGTTTTTCTGTGTCAGCATCATCAAGTGCTACTGATGCTATTCGCACTGTTGCCTCATCTATGCCCGGAGACTTTGGAGAGGACGGTAGGTTCTTTGCGTATGTATACGGTAATGAAACAAATGCCTCTCGCATTGACCAAACTTATCCAAATGTAAGTTATCCAATTGATCCCGTTTATGGAAGAATCTTAAGGTTTGGTGCACCTAATTCAGGGTATCTAAACGCTACTATCCGTAAAAGGATTAGTACCGCAGTTGCCCGTAGATACCGACTCACTGCCTTTGTTCGTCAAAATAGCAGCTCCTATGGTGCTTTAAGTGTTTATGTTTTCATTTTCGGTTTAAGTTCTGATTATTCGACTTTGGTTTACGGAGGCCATTTGGCTGAAACATCCGTGCCTTCTGGGGAAGTCTCATTTGTAAGTAATTTGAATGGGGCAGGTGTTAAGAAGGTTGTCTTAGATTTTGTTCCTCAAGTCGGAGGTACAGCACCTTGGCTTGCTCCCGGAATTTATTTCTATAATAATACGCCCGGGGATAATTATAATGCGGGGCAACCCGATATTCTTTCGATGAAAGTAGAGGATGTTACAGATAGTTACGCCGCTGCCGGTGCGGCTTCCGCAGCGGCAACGAGTGCTTCTCAGGCAAGTACATCTGCCTCAGCAGCAGGAGTGTCTGCAACTTCTGCTTCTAACTCCGCTAATATGGCGACTGCTCAAGCAGGAAACGCCTCAACCTCGGCGAGTGCAGCAGCAGGCTCTGCTGCTAATGCAAATACCTCAGCCGGTAATGCTGCCAATAGTGCTTCAAGTGCTGCTACTTTTTCTAATCTTGCCGCTTCTTTCAAAAACGATGTGGCTGCACTTGAGGGAAATCTTGAATTTAATAGAGGCTTTGAAGCTTGGTCCCTCAACCAAGATGGTTCAAGCCCCGGGGTTCTCACCTCTGGCTGCTACGTTTCAAATAGTTGGGAGGGAGGTAATTATTTAGTAGCTCCCTCCAATCAATATTTAGAGGTTTATTCGGTAAAAACATGGGATATTGACCCTAACAGAACCTATAAAATAAGTGCAAATTATGGGGTATGGGCTAATGGCTCACCGTCTAACACAGCTAGATTCTATATAGGATTTGTAGGCCTCAATGCTTTGGGAGCTTACGTGGATCATGGCAGCTATGGTTCTCTTAGATACTGTATTACTCACGGTGCGGGAGGAGGCCCAGCCGTCCTTACCGATGGACAGAGGGTAACTCCTTCTGTTTTAGTTACTGGTTCTGGTAATGATAGTTGGAATAAATTTCCTCCCGGAACTGTTAAAATTCGTCTAGCTGCATTTATGAACTATAACGAAGGAGACACAAGTAGAGCAGTAAATACCTATTTAGGATATATGAAAGTAGAAGATGTTACTGAAAGTCTTTCTGCTGCATCTTCGGCCACCGCAGCGGCGGGTAGCTCAGTTACTGCTGCTCAACATGCAGCTTCTGCACTCTCATACGCTGTGCTTTCTGCAAATGTTTCTCGTGGTGCGATAAATCCTAATCCGGGGTTCGATGCGTATCCGAACTCGACAGGATATCCGACAAATTGGGCAGTGTATTCTTTAGATTCTGGTTATTCCGCTGTAAGCCGCGTGGCTGACAGCAATGGCGGTTGGTCCATGCGTGTTGCTTCTAGTGCTGGAAGTTTTGATAGTATTTTTCAGTATTACTCAGGAGGATTAGCTAATATAACCCCCTCCGGTTGGTATGTTGTAGAAGCAGACGTGACTTTAGAAAGTGGAACCCTCTCTGGCACTGGTATTTGGTGCGATTGTTGGTCTGCTCCAGATATAGGTTATTCGCTTGGAGCTGGCCTTTCGTTCTTTTCTGATCCAGATGTCACGGGAGCAGCTCCGGGGAGCGGAACGGCAGGTAAACGCTATCGCTATGCTAAACTAATTCAAGTAACATCCACAACAAATGTTATGCGCATTTATGCCACGAATAACTATGTCGGAGGTCCTTTCGGCTCTACTGCTGGGGCCAAAACTTTGATCTGGCATTACGCAGCTATTCGTCCAGCTACTCAGGCAGAAATCAGAGATCGGACCGTCCTAGCTCCTCTACAAGCAACTGTTGCTGTACATTCTGGAGCTATTGCTACTCTGCAAGGTGAAAGCACAGCCTATTGGCAAGTTGAAGGTAATGCTGGCTCTGGTGCGGATTTCTTTATCAGTGCTAGAGCTAGGTCAGCCTATGGTAGTGCACCTTCAAGTAATGTAAGCTTCGGAGCTAGAGAAATTCACCTCTACAACCCGAGTGGAGCCAACTGGAAGAAAGCATTATCTATTGAAAATGGCAATGCAGTGTTCTATGGAGAATTGGCTGTAGGGGGAACTTCTGGGGCAAGAACAACCATTAACAAAAACATCATTAAAGTATTTGACACTTCGAATGTGGTTCGAATAAAAATTGGAGACTTGAGTCTATAATGGCACACGGAATGCAAATTTTCGATGCAGCAGGAAATCTCATGCTGGATACGACTGATAATACTTTGAAGGATATTCTGTCTTACGCCAACGCGGTGGTAACCTCTAATGGAGATATTACGGGGGTCACTAGTTTGACTCCTGATAGTATCGCTTTAGTTGCAGACAACACTGGGGGTACCATCGATGTCCCTATAGTAGAACCAGATTATCTCAACAACAAGATAAAAGTCTATTATGGAAACTCTGGATTCGACGCAAGTATTCGAATGATGGAGTTCTAATGGCTTACGGAGCAGAATTTTACAACGACTCAGGGAAGGTTCAGCTTTCTTCGGAAGTCTCCAATTTTTATATGGCTGAAAAAGGAACTATAACTCTTTCAACTTCCACCAGCACGATCACAATAACACCAACAGTTTCTTACGATGCCATAGCTTTGGTAATCGAGGGAGGAACTATTATTCCCGGAGAGATGTATGCAACCACAGTAGCCGCTAATACTTCCAAGACCTTTACAGTTCGGGGTACTTCGGCAACTGGTAGCGGCCCCTCAGGAGCGGTAATTAAATGGTACGCCTTTAGAAGTTATCGACATCTTTCTCCCGCAACAACCGGACATGGCATGGAAATCTATACTAGCACGGGGCAAGTGGCTTTCTCTTCTCTTTATCCTCAAATAATGAAGGGGTTCAAGATTCCAATCTCAAGCGCAAGCACCTTGGACACACCTTTGGACTCTTCGAAAACTTATGCCTTTATCAGTTATGGTACTAGTAGAGGAATAGGAACCTATAGTGAGCCTATGGGAGGAGGAGCAACTCTCACTGGTAACAGAAATCTGATGACTATCAAAACCTCTTCTTCAAATATAAGAGTAATCTTTTCTTCCCCCAGAACGTCACCAGCAGCTTTTCCTGCCGCATTTTCTGGAGGTTTGATAGCCCTTGATGTTACAAATTATTGAAATCCTTGGTAAAGGTAGAGGAGTAATTTCAACAGAGGCTATTTCTCAAGACTCAGAAATTGCAAGGTATGAGCTACTGATCTTAAATGAAATGACCGAGCAATTAAGACTGTATTCTTACCCCTACCCCTTTGATCTAAATGGCTTTTTTGAAGATGATTCTGGCCGATTTTGTTTAGCTTTAGGAGAAGCAACTCTCTTGAACACCTCGGCAGACCCAAACGTACAATGGGAAATAACTCCAGAGTTTCTGATAATTCGAGCAAAAAAAGCAATTAAAGCTGGAAAAGAGTTGACAATCTCATATGGCTTCTCTAAGGAGGAAATTGATCAGAAAGGATGGATCACATGAAATATTTTGCAATCTTACTAGCCTTATTGGCTACTTCTGCTTATGCCTCTCAAAGAGTAGCTAAAGATTATTTCCACTGGGGTAAACCCGAATTCACTAATTCAAAAGTTCAAGTAGAAGTCATTTATGTAGAATCTAGAAAAGAGCTTCTTGAACTCTTAATTGCTAAAGGTGGCTCCAATGAAAAGCGAGACGGAGAAAGTAAGCCTCCCAAATTGAACGCTTTCTCTATAGTTCGCAAGAATAAAGCCACATGCACAATTTACACTCTTAACCCTAAAGTAGAGTATAAGCCAGAGTTTTTGGGCCATGAAATGTTTCATTGTCTTCATGGACGTTGGCACGATTAAAGGAGAATAAGATGCAGTTACCATTGATTAAACTACAACAATCTAATGAGCAGCCGCTTTATGTAAGTCCAGCCGATATTTTGGTGTTGGAGTCGGCTACCAAGCAGGAGAAAAAAGAAGATAAAGCTCACTCCAGTAGTGTTCTTTTTGGTTCGGAAAACAACTTGACTTACGCTCGCCTGAATATCCCATTCGCTAGACTGAAAAAAATGGCTGGTAATAGGCCAAGAATTTCTTTGACTGCTGTTCCTGCTGATCAAGATTCAGGCCCAGAGAATGATCGAGAAATGTTAGTGCCAGTTGAGTGGGTGAGATCAATCGTGGGCATTACTGACCATAAGCGAGCAGCATCTCGGGTGTCGATTTCTTTCCCTCAAGGAATTCAATCTATTCCTGTAACCAACTCGGCGGAAGATATCTATGAGGCTATTTCTGCTGAAACCCCTCAACTTCCAGAAATCCCAGAAGGAGTAACAGAAGATGGCGAAGAATGATACTGCAATTATTGAGGACCCACAAGAAGTAGAAGCCCTAAGGGTTAGGCTAACTGCTCACGAAACAGCAGTGGCTATGAAAGCTAGAGAAGAAAGAGCTGCTCAGGTTGAGCCTCTGAATAAGTTTCTTGCAGCTGAATCTACAAAAGAGTTTTTTGACACTATAGATAAGCTGCCAAAAGACTTAGATAATGATTCTGAGGTCGGGAGTTTGATTCAAGTTCTTCGAAGCACGAAAAGAGTTTTTGATAATTTGAGTTCTTATCCCTCACTACAAAAATAAAAAAGGCCCCTAACGGGGCCTTTTTTTATTTATTGAATTTTCCTGTTTTCTGGAAGTTTGAAATCATTTCTCCCACCCTACCAGCTCGGGGCCGATCATCATGAAGCATTTGATTCTCCTCGGCATCTATAAGAATAGCGCAAGAAGCCATGATGTGTGCAAGGTGACTCATACCGGATTCTGGGTCTACGCTCTCGCCATCCTGCCAAGATAATAGGTGACGACCTATGGCATCAACATAAGTTTCAGCCGGGACCGGTGTCTCCCTCCAATTGAAAGGTCCATATTTCTTAGCTCCAACTCGCATAACTTCTCCCAGATGAAGCAAGGCTGCGGTAGGAATAACACTGAACAGTGAAGGTTTTTTAGCGCCTGCCGCAGTTTTAGGATTCACAGCAGTCTGACCAGCTATAGAGGTCTCAGCAGGGAAAGTAACTGATAGATTTTGTTGAGTACTCTTATAAGCCGATACAGCGGCTCCAGTTGTGCTCGGGATTACTTCATCTCTATCCATGTTAATTTCTCCGTCCAAATTCTTTCAATTCGCTAAGAAGCGAAGGATTACCGCTCAATATTTCCTCTAACTCATAATTATCCAACATTCTTTCAGCCAAAAATGTTGCTGCGTCTCTACTCAAAACCACTCGGTTCTGGATATGATTTTCGAACGCCGTAACTGCTATAGGAAAATGAGCTTTTAGCATCCTATGAATAGCCTCAGCATAAACTCGAATCTCATACTGAGCATGGCTATCTTCTCTTAAAAGAAGAAAGTGCATCAGATTATGAAGATCAATTTTCCAGCGAACCTTAGTATAATAATTTACTGGAAGAACTGCTCTTGCCAGCTCTCGGGTCAATCCAAGGTCTAGTAGTTTTTTGTACTCACTGTAAGCTCCAATTGATTGATTATAAATTCGATGGCGAATTTCTTGAGCTACCATGATATCCAAAGATTCTGCCGAACCTTGTTTGTTAAAAGTACTCTGAGCTTGACATCTTTCAGGCTCTGGAACATAAAACACATCCATAGCTTCTGTATATCGCATGGAGAATTCGTTAAACGCTCCAGTTCTATGTCTCATCCACTGACGAGCAACGAAAATAGGCATGGCTATTTCCATGACTACTCCACCGAATTCAATTGGACTTGTATGCCTATCCCTAACTAATCTAGTAACCAGATTAGCGTCTTTTTGGGGGTCTCCTGAGGATTGAGTAGAGGTTCTAGCAGTTTGAGCTAAGAACTCGTCGTCCCCATCAATTCGGACAAAATCCACGTAACCATGATCTAATACCTTTATAGCCGTCATTTATGCCTCCGTCTTTAGATCAAAATAACCCGGTCGTGGCTTTCTAACAATCCGGGGGAAAGAATAAAGCAATATGTAGGGACCATCTCGGCCCGTACCGAGTTCATGTGTACCTGCTTCAAATGCTTTTCGAGCCGCCGCAACCTCGGGAATTTCATTATTCCAAGTTTCAGTAGATGGCATGCGTCCAACTAGGAATTTTCTCTTTTCTGGGTTTCCATAACCATCCCAACGACACTCACTAGTATCCAATTTTGGTGCAGTAGGGAGGTTGTCAATGACTTTTTTGACGTGGCTAACCTGCACTCCCAAGCTTTTGGCAGTCTTATACAGCGAGCCGTGTTTGGAATATTCTTCTAGAATATCCTTATCTATTTCTAGGTCAGCCATATGACCTCATCTCCTTCAAATTCTTTATGGGTTATAACGATAATTTGTTTCAAGCGAGACTTGAGTTTTTGAAGACTTTCATAAGTTGCCTTGGTTCTTTTCTCTGCCATGTTAGCGTCGATCTCATCAGCAAGAAAAAATGGTATCACTGATTGAGTTAGAACCTGACCCAGAGCAACCCTCAGAGCCAAGTTTACGACTGAAACACCTGAGCCTGATAGGGTACGAACGTGCTGCTTGTCAACATAAATTTCAAAATCATCGTCAATTATTATATTACGACGATTTCCATCAGTCATTTCTTCTAGTAAACCGCTAGATACCTTAGATAAGGCTGGAACAATATATTGCTTTATCTCACTGCGAATTTTTTTTAGGGCTTCGCTACCTCTTTTGTAACCATCCCGAGCTGCTTCTGCCTCAGCTATTTGTAGCTCTTGAGCCACATAAAATTCCAGAGTAGCTTCGTATTTTCCAAGTAGGGCTTCATATCGGATAGCCATGTCCAATTTCTCCCTAAGAAGGGGTTCTGGAGCAGGTAAGTTATCTATCTCGGCCTTCTTCTCTAGATAGTTTTCATATGGAATAAGTTGAGTTTCATAAACGATCAGACTTTCTTGATATTTTTGTAAGGCAGCAACATCCTCACTACAGTCGACCAATTCTGGTCCTAAACTATTAAGCTGATTAAGAAGGACCTGCCTCTCAGAATCAGCCTCCAAAGCTGCTTTTGCTTCTTTTAGCTCTCTCAAACCTAAGGGAGATATAGGTAAACTATCGTCATAGTTGTAGCCAGCCCAAGCTGCTTGGGCTTGTCTCTCGTCAGCGATTTCCTCTTTACTCAGCGGGGGAAGCTCGGGTAACTCTTCACCAACAACTATGGACCCACAGTTGTCACACTTTATTATTTTGCCTGCTTTAGACAATTGAATATGGGCATGATACCAAGATTCCAATTCTTTTGGAGTGTATCCTCTAGGATAATTTCCTCGGGCTTTTTGAGCCAAAGAGAGGGCAAATAATTCTAGCTCTTTAAGTGAATATGGATGATGAATTTCAGGGAGATTACTCAATCTATTTTTCAAATCTTTCCTAATAGCTTGATCTATCTCAAAAAGGCGATTATCCCTTAATACGGACAAACTCACCTCAGGTTTGTCTGGGCAGATTGGAGGCTGTAGGGGTTTTAGAGAGGATCGTAAAGCCTCATTATGAATTTCTTTGTCTAATCTTGCTCGGAGAGTTTCCGAAGCCTCATAATCATCAGGTTTTTCAGGCTCATCAAGTTCGATAATTTGTGAACTTAAAGTTTCTGCGAGTTTTTTGAAGCTGTTTGATTCGCTTCGACACTCTTTTTCTACCTCTTCAAACTGGTCTAATCCTATAACCCTATCTACCATTTCTCTGCGTTGGGCAGGTTTCATGTCCTTAGTGAGTTTATCCAATTCTCCTTGTTGAGCGTTAGCGCAAATATCAAAGACTTCCAAATTAAATCCTAATAGACTAACAATGAAGTCATTAACCGAACTGGCACCTACGGCTTCGTTTATATTTACAGTAGCTTTGTTACCTTTTCTAATGATAGTGTAATCTCTACCCTTAATTTCAAGGATAAGTTTTACCTCAAGTGTATCATAATCGCTCCTGTTAGAGCGAAGGGCAGCACTACCAAATAATGCGTATCTGATCATCTCGAAAACGAAGGATTTTCCTGCCTCATTTTCGCCTCTCAATACGGTTATGCCCGGTTTGAAATTTAGCTGGTTTTTCAAGGTTCGACCTGTGCTATTAAAGGTCGCAAGGTAAGTCAGTTTTTTTATCATCCTGACTTCATAATTAGACCGGGGGCGCATGTCAATATGGAAAAAAAGTATCCTAATTGGGTAGAATACTTCGTCAAACTGGCAAGACCCGGCTCAATGGTAGCTATGTTTGCTCTTCTGATTTTGGGTGGACTTCTATTCGCTGCGGTTGAATTTTTTTCTCCCGGCTCAGGACAAAGAGCATCAGAAGTTTTTACCGGGACTTTGACAAGTTTTCCGATAGCCTACTATGAGACCCTACAGTGGATGTTCGGCGCTTATGTTCTCGGTCGTTCTGGCCAAGAGATTGCCAAATCCTTGGTGACGAATAAGAAAGAGACGAGTGAAGATGTCTGAGTTTTTATTGATGGACGTAAAAGGGAGCCTAATTGCTATCCTTCTGGCAGCGTTATTTACAGTCTTGGGAATTTGGATAAAGGGTTGGCTATCTAATAGTGGTAATATTGCTGTAGCCAAAATCAATGCCCATGTGTCACTTGGCGAGCAAGCTATGCAAGTCATGACAGCAGCTATGGAAGCTCTCAAAGATGAGAACCACAATCTGAAAAATACTATTAGTCAGATGAATAGCCAGATGGAGCGCATCATCGAGTATATTTTAATGATGATGAAAGCCGAGACGCAGAGTGAAGCAGATGATGCCGTTAGAAGATTGGAACAATATCTAAAATCAATTGGACGATGGGCATACTAGACAAAGTAGTTTACATCTGCTACGAAGAATCATTGAAAGGAGTTCAAAATGAAACGATTTATTTTGCTTACACTACCTATCGCTTTGGTAGCTTGCACGCCCACTGGAATTACGAGTATTCCCCCTAGCCCTCAGGCTGTAGCTGAGACAACTATTCTTGATGAGCAGGCAGCTCTTGGTGTAGAGCTGGCATATCAAGCCGCAGCCCTAGCTGCTTTGACTGCTATGAAGAGTGGTCTGGTGGATGCAAAGACTAAAGTGGAAATTGCTAAAGCCGACACTTTTGCCTATGCACAAGTTCAGAAGGTTAGAGCAGCTTATGATGCTGGCAATTCTGCATCCTATGCTCAGACGCTACCAGTTGCGCGTACTGCTGTGGGATCGCTACTAGCTCTAGTGAAAGGTAAGTAATATGATTGATATTGGTAAAATCATCCACCTTGTGGAAACAGCAGTCAACATCACTCCTGAATTCTTGAAGCTTGGTGATGAGGTTGTAAAAATGGTCAAAGGCAAAGATCAGAAAGCACTGCAAACTGCTTTGGCTGATGCTCGAAAGCGATCAGATTCGCTTCATAATCAAATTCAAAGCGAAGTCAAATAAAAGTCACTCTGGTTTCTCGGGAGGATTAAACCACTTCAAGAGAAGGTGGTCGGAAGCTTGAATAAGAAAAAGAGCTACCATTCCCCCGAGAAACCATTTAGATATCAGGATAAATTGCTCTCTTAACATACTTTGATCAATGGTTGTAAATATCATTACAACTAAGGCAATCATCAAAGCTCGAACTGCGTTAATCATCAACATTTAATTTACCCTTAATTTCGGTAGCTATGTCCTCGGGGACGTTATGCTCTGCGAGATTTCTTTTCACTACATCCGAAACTTTGAAACCCTCAAAAGAGACTTGAGGCTCGTGGTCATCCATACTTTGTATTTTGGAAACTCTCTGAACTTTGAAGCCGAGACAGTCTGGAAGTTGTGTGACTTCCTCCCCTTTCTCGGCAAGAACTCTAACATATTTATTCTTAAGAATTTCTGGATTTGTTTCTAGATATTCTTCTAGGCTTAGAGTGACATAAAGCTTCCCATTAGGGTCCTCAGCATGGCTCATAGGCTGCATAGACCCGGTGCAAGTCACTGCAATTCCTTCTATTACGTATCTACCGGGTATGTGCCAGTGACCAGAGAAAATCTCTTCGGCCCCCATTTTGGTTAGCTCAAGAGCAGGACACATATGATCAGCATACATTTCATCATATTTAACTAAATCCCAATGACCTACAGCGTATCGAAATTTTAGTCCTCTAACATCTTCCAGTTGCTCAAGAGCTGTTCTATCCCATTCCCAAGGAAACAGAGCCACTTTGTTTATGACTGTAGGTTTCATGACAACGATCAAATTCTTAACTAAGCCATTGAATAGGTTTAGAATATCGAAACCACCCTTGGTTTCTTTCTGAGCAGAGATATCGTGGTTTCCAGCCATCATGACAAATGTTCGGTATGGTTGACTGTAGGCAGATTTAAGAATCATTTCCAATATGCTGTAGAGGTCTTGGAGACTACAAAGAGGCTTTTCTAAGAGGTCACCGACCATAATCACCATAGGTTCGTCCCCAGAGTTAAGCCGCTCATTCAAATCAACAAAAAGAGAGCGTTCCCTCTCACCCTTACGAGCAAGAGGGACTCCAAAATCAAATTTTCTGGTGATATGGGGATCACCAATCAGTTTGAAAGGTTGGGTTTGTTTATACATGTCTCTTCCTTAACTTTGGCAAGTAGCCTCAATTGTGTCAGACAATCAGACAAGGCATCATGGTGACTACCCACTCGATCAACATCTGGCTCATAAGCTCCGGGTTTATCATAACGACCAGATATAAAGCTACGTAAGTCTTTAGCTTCTCGAAAATTGAAAGGCATTGCTAAATCGTGGTCGATAAAGTAGCTTTCTATAAAATTCCAATCGAAATTTAGCCCCTTACACCAGAACCTCATATTCGGTTTTGCGACCGCCCAAGCATGAAATTCTAAGATCACTTCTCGATAATAGCGAGCCTCTCCCATTATTTTAAAATACACTTCCCGATTCTGACCCAACCAAAATTCTTGGGTGTTATCAGTCCAGAAGCGGTCTCTGGGCATTGTCAAACTTTGTTTGAACATAGATTTAGTATCTATAGCCATGTCGTCATAACGGAAGGGGACGGCACCTATCTGAATTATTGCAGCTTTATCTGGTTGTAGACCTGTGGTTTCAATATCTACCATGCAGTCAGTAAATTCATATCCTGCCATTTAATTGATTTCCTTTTTTCGAGCACGACTGTGGTGTAAAATTGATCTGCATCCAATAAATACCACTGGTCGCTACCAAGATTGTGGACATAAATACGGTATAAGCTACCAAACCCACCTTTATGAAATTTACTGATTGCAGATTTTTGAGCTGGTGTAAAGGAAGAAAGTGAAAAGCTCGTCATATTGGAGGAGCTTTTCACTTCTGCTAGATATAGTCCACCCCTTGTGGCGATAAGGTAATCACTAGGATTACCAAATGCTGCTACATTCTTACCACCATTAAGGCCTACTAAGTCTGCCTTATCCCTTAACCTAAAAACTGTTCCCTCAATATTATTCTCGAAGGTCGCCTCACTAGGTTTGCCAGTGTTACGTGACATATTGTTCATCTTCTAGAACTTGACCTCTAATGAAATCTACCACCTCTTCTACAGCATCTTCATCAAAGTCCCACTCCTCGATAATATGATATTCATAAGAATCTGAATCAAGTTTTTCCAAACTTAGCGATTGATTTCCCTCATCGAATTCAAGTAAAAAAGGAGAATCTTCGATCGCAGCCCTTAGAATATCCCCATCAAAGCTGACCATAACTGTGTCATAATTGGTTTCTAATTCCAAATGGGTCATAAAGAGAGGAAAAAACTCTTTTAATTCGCTGTCTCCATACAGCATCTGACTGAACTCACTCTGATCTGCATGAGACAAGAATTTAACCGACATTACCTACTCTCCATAATATGGTCAATGACCCGTTGAATTATATGTTCTGAAAGAGGCTTCCCTTCGTACTCTTCCGGAATTACTCCCTCAATTGGAGATGCTTCATCCAATTCTATCTGATCCTTAACACCAAATGTCTTACCAATTGCTACCGTGCAATGCAAGGGCAAAGTTTTTACGTAAGTAGGCTGCTGATTCATTGCGGCTTTAAGGATAGGAATGAACTCTAATATGTAATCTTTGTGAACTGAAAACACTAGTTCATCATGAATCGGCATCATGAAACGAACATAGCGCATGTCCGCCGTTTCTCTTATTCGAAGAATAGCTTGCTTAGCCATTCCGGCGCAAGAACCTTGAATCATAGCATTCACTGCCTGATTTTTAGCTCTACTTTGCATCCCTTTCATAAAGAGTTCAGAGAAATTTTCCATCGCTCTGCCACCACCTTGGGCAGCAAACTTTCTCTGCATATGAAGCCACCATGCTGGTGTTGCTTCAAATCTCTCTCGACGTTGGCCGTCTGGTAGTTCAATGTAGCCATAGCGTGCTACTTGCTCACATAAGTTTACTCTCCACTCCTCGGCCACAGAGAAGCGATCACGATAACGATCCACACCCAACCACATTTCATCAGTGGACCACTTCAATCGGTCTCCTACGTTCCCTAAAGCACCGGAATACCAATAGTTGAAGTTGGCCCCCTTACCTATTTCTGTTCGAATGTACTTAAAATATTTCTGGGGAGTCATTTCTTCGCCACTCTGTAAGTGACGAAGATCATAATTCAAAGGATTGCGACCATAGCGGAAGTCAAGAAAATGACTCTCAGTCAAGCCTTCCAAAGTCTTAACTGCGAGACAATCTGCTGCTGAGCCGCTGTGAAGGTCATCATAAGGAATCTGACCAAAGCAGCGCGCAAACTCCGGGTCTCCACTGTAATCTCCAATGAGAACAAGCTCCACGCCAGACCAGTCAGCGGAAAGAACTACGTGATCTTTCGAATCAGACTCAAAATACGAGCGAACATAGGCACTATCCCCATATTTTGCTAGTTGCATGGCGTTAGGATTTGACATAGCCATACGTCTAGTAGCTAGAAGGCTGCTAATTGTGGGATAAACCTTGCCTGTCTCTGGGTCAATGAGATGAGTATAAGGAGTAATGTAGAGTTTCATTGCCTGCTCTACTGAACTCAGCTTATTAAGAAGAGCCATGAGTTCTAATTTATCTGTCTCCCCATTTTTTGAGAATGTGAGTGTGATTCTACCTCTTGCTTCTGCATCAGATGCAATTTTTCCTGCAACTCGAACAGGTTTATGTTTAAGTAGATCGTAAAAAATCACTCTAGCTGTTTGCCAGTAATTTATATTGAGACGACCGTTTCCCTGAGTATTAGCCCAAGCATTACCGATAGGGTTAGAGACCTGTGTGACCATTTCAAATGGATCGTCAGAATCTGGAGTTTTGACCCAATCAACAATTTGTTGACGTTTTTTGGCACCAGATTTAGCGTAATAAGATTGAGCTTTAGCCAGAGGTTCGTTGAGTTCTCTATCAAAAGGAAGAAGTTTGCGCAATGCAGCTTTAATCTCTCGCAAAAGTTGAGCTGTGTGAACTCTTTCCAACTCTTGTCGAGCATAGATTTCTTCTACATTTAGAGACAGACCTTCAACTTGAGCCTCTGCAAATACGTAGATCATAGGGTTTTCTTGCTTAAAGAAAGTAACCAAAGCTTTTGGATTTTGGGCAAGCAATTTAGCTTTCAAAGCCTTGAAAACTTGAACACACCAGTAAGCATCCTCGGCACCATAGCTCTTAGTTTCTTCTCCAGTCAACTGACCCATATGTTCACGACCATTAAGGCACTGCTCATAGGTGGTCATATCATAATCAAAAAGACTTTTGGTCAGCTTCTTTAAGCCGTATCCATAAGCTATACGGTCCACGAACCCATTATAGCTGTGAGCTGCTTTAGAGGATTTACCTGCAAATTGACCGTAGACGAACGCCTGATCCGCAGTTAGATTTCTTCCATGCTTCTCGGGATCATATTGAGAAAATTCCTGTAGAATACTATCTATAATGGGTCGGATATTAGCTAGAGTACTCTTTGAAAAGACCTCGTGGTCATAGTTGTCAGGGCCATGCGCTGTCACAGCCAGCTGCATAGAGCACACAAGATTAGGCAACCAGAGGTTGTATCTTTGCTTGAAAGTCGTCAACTCATAGGGGGCGTTATGAGCAATACCCATTGCACTCTTAGGAATGGCATTGAACCACCGAAAGACAAAACTATCTGGTAATCTATTCTCTATGTCGGCATGATTAAGATTAACATAGTAGGCCACATTTGACCTATCCACATACCAAGAGAAGCCTGTTACGACCGAACGCCGATGGTCAAAGATCAATTTCTTTGAGCCTAGTTTTTTGATTCCATCATGAGCTTGAGAGTTTTGAGTTTCACAGTCAACCCCATAAAGACTGCAAGCCGACAGTTCTTCCAGAGCCTGCATTATCACAGGCTCTGGAGTACGGGCATCAATTAAAATAGTTTCAATCATAGGTAATAGTGACCAGACGGACATTTTCTCTAGGAAAAAATGTGTCTCTATTTGTTGTTCCATTTGGTTCTACACTGTTAAATATCAACATATCATCCTCTTCCGTAAAAGAGATAACAGCTATTAAAGTTACAATTGACTCCTCTGGATCGAGACCAAATTCAGGTTTCAAATAGATAGTAGCTTTGGAATTTGTCATATTAAAAATTTTCCCATAAATAGCTCAGCGGCTGTAAGATTGAAAGAACCAACTCTGGTTCCGGCTTTTATTTCCTCCTCAGGAACTGTCCAGTAACTGTTGAGATGGTAGTACAAGCACAGCTCATTAAAAAGGTCAACAGTTATTTTTACTCTTTTAGGCCACTCCTCATAAGTGACTGTCTCGAATCTCTGGAAGTCTTTGCTTTCAATACATTCTATAATTCTATGGCGAGTCTCCTTTGTCATGGCTTTGAAAGAAATTTCTCCAAATCCAGTGATTCCCGGGATACCATCTTTAGTGTCCCCCACGGAGGCTTTATATAGTAAGCACTCTTTGGCACTCATCCACTTCCACTTAGTGGAAATCATAGGAAGAAAAGCTTTCTCTGAATGTTGCCAATAGTCTCCATCGTTAGATTCAACTTTAAGTTTATGCTTAGTATGTAATTGTTCTATAAGAGTTCCTATAACATCATCAGCTTCCCAATTAGGACACTCAACTTGAATAGTAGGAGTAAACCTTAGTACTCCCTTGGCCATATCAAAAAACTTGTATCTACTTTCCTCTTTAGGTCTGCGATTCTGCTTATACGGAGGGAAAAGTTTCTTTCTTTGAAAATTACCGAAAGGTCCGTCCCAGACAATTATGGTTGTCTCATTGGGAGCACAGTACTTCGTAAAGATATGTCGGACGGGGTGAATTCCCCATCCGACAATTTCAGCTTCCCTGTGAAGCATGTTATTACCATCTATGATTTTCATGATGGGTCAACTTGATAAAAAGGTTTACCATTCTTTGCTTTTTGTCGATCAAGGCTTTCCACAGCCGCGACGGCTATAGCCGCAACTTTAATCATACACTCCCGGAAAAGGGAGACTGTATCAGAATTAAGCGTGTAATAGCCATTGGACCAATTTGTGCTGTATTTGGAAATGTAAGTCAACCACATCCACGGTGTGTTTATAGCATCGTCAGAATGGTCTCCCCATCTATGTTGTTGACGAACTCTCTCAAGCCTAATCTCGTTAAGCACTGTGTTAGTTAGATTTCTCATCTCTATTTTCCTCGGGTATTAAAATCGACGGGGCAAGCACCTCCCGCACAGTCAATATGTTCTTTACCTATATCTTCGACTTGAACATTATTTATTTCTCTCAAGATTTCCTCAAAACGAACCTTGGTCACTGGCTCTTCCGGAAGATATTCATAAGATTGACCTTCTTCTTGAGGCATAACAGAAGCACATCTTATTGTAGATTGCTGCTTCCTTATAATCTCAGAGAACTTCGATAAAGAGACTTCCTCAGGTTTGTACTTCAAAGTATAGCTAATTTGATTTCCAAACCTTACTTCACCATGTCTTGGGTCTTCATTTTCCACATACTCAATGACGGTGCCACCTTCTATCCAAAAAAACTCTCCAAGTCTCAACCACTCATACTGTTCTTCGGGAGTAGCATCTCCCGCTAGAACCAACTTATCTCCAATATCAAGAGAGGAAATTGCCGGGGCGGTCGGAAAACCCACAATGCTAGTGCCTTGATAAGTTTTCAAATTATGCCGAACTGGATACCCATTCTGCTCATATTCTTGAATATTGGGATCATCGTGCCTAAATTGTACCCACCGAAGATAGTGAGCTAATGCTGGTAAATGCCATCCTTCTGACAGGCCAAAAAGTTTACTGGTGGTGCCTGCGGGTTTAATTGTCATCACCGTATGAGGAACATTCATACCAAGTTTTGCTGAGTAAAATGCGGCATGTCGAATGGTACTGCGAGAGAACTGTCCCTGTACTTCCCAAAAAGCCGCAGCCCTTTCCCTGTCCGAGAGAATATCTTTCCGCAACATATCTTCTACAACTTCTAAATAACCCTCACTAAGACCGTAGTTTTCCATTTTAGAGAGGAATCCTTTGAAATCTGGATTTACCAAGTCTCTAAATCCTACACGAAAATATTTCCATGCGAATTCATGCACTCCAGTTTGACCTACACCAATTCTATTGGTTCTCTTAACCTCCTTGTTATAGACGCTATCCATTGAGTTGACTCGAATCAAAGCACGAGCTGCAACCTTGAAAGCATCCTCAGCCTCAGAAAGATTTTGAGCATGGTAGGCCACCACGTCTGCAATAACGCAGAAAGCACCATTAAGATAAAGCACAATTTCTCCACAAGGATTTACAATCATACAGTAATCTTTTTTATTAGCCCGAGCCGCTAAGCCAGCGAGAAGGATTCTAGTCTCCAAATCTACACTGTATCGTGCTGAGCCTACATAATTACCATTCTCGTGTTTCTCGACACCTTCCCGCTTTTCCACCAGTTTGTCAAGGTTAATAAAGCCGGGTTCACCAGTGCCGTCCCCGTAGGAGCAGCGGGTAACCGCCTCGAATACTGCTCGGGCATGTTGTGTAAGTTTAGAATTGTAGTGAGGGTCATCAGGAGTCAACTCTAGTCGATGCCAGAAGTCAGCATCTACTCCGATGCTATTATTAGAAGACCAAAGGAAAGACATAAAATTGGCTTTTTCTCTAAGATTTTCTACCTGTTTGGCGCTCTTATTATAAAACTCAATGGGTCTCTTAATCTCGATAAAATCGAGAACCGTCTTATCTTTCCAATATTTTACAGCCATACGAGCCGCACGACGAGCACCACCGACGAGCACTGGTTCAGCAAGATAATGATCCACATACATTGCCTGCATCCATCTCGGTAGACCAGCACCTTTCAAGGTGACCAATTTATGAATGGCCATCATAAGTGGCACTGGACCGGATGAGGGTCTGTTCTGCATTCCTCCGATTGCGGCTCCTTGAGGCCGAACTTTTGAAAAGTCCAAAATAAGAATGCTATCCTTGAAAGCTTTCTGGTAGGTCATAGTTTCAAGTTTCTCTAAGGCTTTTGCCCATCCTTCTCTACTATCTTCTACTTCAAACCAAATTACATCCTGACCACGCCCATATTTATGTCTAGCGTCACGCACCGATTCATGTTCCTGAAAATTAAAGTCAGCGTGAGACTCATCTAAAACACACCGAACATTAGGCATGTAATTCCAATCAACAAGCATCATATCATCATCGTAAACTCTACCAACACCACTACCATTAAGCAGGAGATAAAAAAGCATAAAACTGGTTGAAGCAGTGGAACAATTAGTAAACACCTCCATATTTCGCTTACTCTGATTTATATCTCCATGTTGGAGATGGCGTCCAGACATGAGAATATTGGCATTGGCAATATGTTTTGCCAATAGCTCTTCTTCACCTTCTTCGGGATAGAGGCTCACATTACCTTGTGCTACTCGTTTTGCAACTTCATCCCAACTTTCCCAACGAACTCCAACAGGCTCTGCCTGATTAGTCTCATCAACTACAAATTCTTTACCATGTGTTTCGCAGTAGAGCTTTATATGATCATGATTAGGGTCATTCTGACTTACTTTCAAAGTCGAAGGATTGATTGGAATTTTACGAAGAATTGTACGTTCTGCTACTGCCTGCCCCATGCCGGGGTGGAATTGTCGTGCCATTATGATGGGTCTCCGAATTAGGGGTTGATCTATAGTCGTAGATCATTTTAGTCTAGGAAAAAAGAGAAAATGAGGGGTGATAAGCTCACCCCTCGGAAGCTGTTGACAAATTGAATTAAGCCTTAGCAAATCCAACTACGCCCCAAGTGTAACTTGCGTTACTCTTTTCAATGTGGGAGGCACGGACTTGCACATTACCACTGAGGGCATCATTAGCGCCGACAACAACATCACCACTTTGAATCACCTCAGCCAAGAAGCTCTGGAATGCTCCAAAGCCTGTGACAGCCGTGGTGTATCCAATTTTCTTACCCGCCTCAATAGTTTGAGCACCCTGCTTAACCGGCTCAGACAAGACCATAAGAATGTCAGCCCCACGATATTGTTCAGCTGGCTCAGCCGCCCGAGCGTTTGCTTCTTGAACAGCTGTAGCCCACGGCTTTCCTGTTTTAGCCTCAGTTCGTCCGTCATAAGACTTAATATACTCGAACTTATTGCCCGGCAGTTTAACTCGAAGGCCAACAAACAATTTAACCTGTGAAAAATCAAGATCGGCAATAAAATCATCAATAACCGCCTTCTCAGTCTTAATGAGTTTTAGTCCGGTGTCTTTGACATCGAGCCAAATGTCTGGCTGTAGGCCTCCTGATTTCAGGAACGAGGTTACACCCATATCCACAGGTGTGTTAGCACTTGGAGCTGTCAAAGCAGTAGTCTGGGCAGGTGTCTTTACTTCTGGGGTAGCTGCTGCGGCTGCTTCTGCTTCTGCGATTGCATCTTCGATACCATTACTCATAATTTCAATTCCTCATTTATGTGATTCTTGTGTAATAGAGACTGCCTCTAAAAACACAAGAGTTTTACAAGCTTCAATTCCTTGAAGCAAGATAGGAGCTGTTATAATCAAGCGAGACTCTCCCGCGCCAACTCCTTCCTTTGGCCAAGCTATGCTTCCTCCTGCTCTCAGGTGGTTGCGTAGAGTGGCAAAAGCTTTTATGATTTCTAAGATGATATGGCCATATGGACCATCGTAGCCAAAGTCAACTTCTTTTATTGGGTGACCAATAAGGTCGTCAAAGATATGTTCTGTCGGGGAAATTTTTGTAGGTATACCAACGGCGTTCGGACATCCTCTGGCTGCTGCTGATTGACCTATGAATCCTACACGTTGTAAGTTATCTTCAAATGCAAAGAGCACATCGGGATTCGCTTGAATGAGGGCTTTAGAGTAGCCTTCTACGATGATCACTCTTCCATTCATTCGAAATAACCTAATATTTGATCCTGATAGTAACCTAAGGCTTTCTCATACATAGCTTGCATATCATTGTCAACCTTAAATGTTCTAACTCGATCATTACCCAAAGCATTGGCCCCATCAAGATGTTTTTGCAGATCATCCCAGAAATCGAAACGATGCTCCGGATAGAAACCAAGTAGTGTTCGGATTACTTCTGCTTTTGGAGTGTTGCCCAATGTGAACACTCTCATTGGCCTAAGATCATAGCAATCAAGAAATTCAAACATTCTCTTAATCGCATAATAGTCTGAACGAGCAGTAAGAATCATATAATTACCTGTCGCTTCACCAAACATAGGCCCCTGAGAGATGTTATCTCCCATTCTGTGCATGATTCCTTGCATACACATGTATCTCAAAGAGTGCTTTCTTTCATATTCTCCTCGTAAGCCCAGAAGCTCTGTCGCTTTCTCAATGAAAGCAACGTCTTTATCAGACTCAGGAAGCTGAAAAAGAGCCTCTTCTAAAGGAGAGCCTAAAACTCCATCGAAATCGAATAATTTGATTCTCTCCAGCATGGGTCTTATCCTTTCAAACGCTAAATCTTATAAAAATACCCTAAGTTGCATACTTGTATTATATATTATTGTTTTTATTATATTTTATTTAACGCACTACGACTTAAAAAATAATAAATATATAACTTAAGGCAAAAAACGTGTTTTTATATGATCAAAAGTTTCGTTCAACATCCACTCCCTCAAACTGGCTCCCGACACCGGGACATAGTAGTTTTCTAACTCCTCGAATTGTTCCCAATCTTCTCTAAGGAGTCTAGCCATATCTTTGAATTGTTTCCAATTAAGTTTGCTTAGCAGCGCTCTGTGGTCAAAACGACCTGATCGAGTTAGTGCGGAGTCCAACACCTCTGGACAGTTTGTCGTAGCAATAATGATCAGACCTTCCGGAGTAACTAAGCCATCTAGTAAATTCAACATGCTGCTCAACGCAATCGTTTTTGATTGATTTTTTCGATCAACCGCTATCCGACTAACATCAATATCCTCTAAAACTAAAATCACATTGCTCCAATTGATTTGGTTTGATATCAGATTCGATAATTCCGCATCATTTTCTATCGCTGCTAAATTCAGAAAAGCTATTTCTCTACCAGATTCGGAAGCTAAAGCGTGTATCAAAGAAGTCTTTCCGGTTCCGGGTTCTCCTTCTAAAAGAATACCCATATGCCAAGGAATACCCTTGCGCTGATATTCTTCTTGTTTGTTAGAAAATTCTCTAATTTTTTCTAATAGATCATAACCCACATCATCAGTAGTAAAGACAGTATTCATTCCTCTCCTAGAGATTTTAGTTCCTATTTTCCAGCTTGATCCCCAGTTTACTCTGATCGTAACTTTATCGGAAAATACTCTTTTCCGTAGAAGAATGGAAATTTCTTCTGAAAGTTTTTCTACTGGACGCGCAGAACGTCCAAAGAATTGGACTGTTAATATTTCTTTGAAGTTATTTGTCTGTGTGTTTTCCTCAAGAGTTCTAGTTACAATTACTGGGTAACCTTCATACCATCCCCAATGACTACCATACCCAATACTAACTCCAGTGAATATTTCTTCATTTCTTTCCTCAACATTGTTCCATAAATATAGAGTATCATAAGAAAATCCCCTGGATAACTTAGGAAGAATTATTTTATCAAGTATTAACTTGTTTACAACGACATACTGATCCATATCTGATTTGAATGTTATAGTATAGGTGAACATATTTTTGATTGAGCTATAAACTTTTTCAGGAAGTTCTCTCAAAGCGTACATTAAGGCCGTGGTAGGAGCAGCTAAAATAACACCTTGAGCTACTTGATTTGTTTTAATTACCTCTATAAGCCAGTCTATCATGTTAGGCCTTTCACATTCTGCATGACAGTATTAGAGAGATTTTCTTTCACAATCACAATTTTTCTGACTTTCTGGTCTACAGACCTCTCATATTCTAAGAAATAAATTGTTAGAGGAAACTGCCTCAATTCTCGTTCACCTCTACGTATAGATTGTTCAAGATTTGAATCCAAATAATCCAAACTGGTGTAGACAATGATTTTAGTTCTTTGCCAGTTCCAGCCCGTTGAGGCTACCGCAGGGGTGGCACATATTGCATCAAGCTCTCCAGTCTGATAGGCTTCATCAACCGCTACTCGCTCCTTATGTGGGATTTTTCCGTGCATAACACCTACTTTGAGACCTAAATCTCTGAGGATTTGAGCATTAGCTTCAACCTCATCCGGCATTGACGAAAAGACAATCATACCTGACTCCGCAATTCCTTCCAAATATTCTTGTTTCGAAGTTTTCTCTTCGATTCCAAATATTTGTGGGCAATTGATAATTTGTCTAGCTCTCATAGTAGCAACACCGGGGTTAGTGCCGTCTAACATGAGTCCGTCTAGTTCTACACAAGCCATTTGATCAAATTCGTCATATGCCTCACGCATTTTAGGTTTCATTTCAAGATCATCAATAATGATGATGTCTCTATCCTGATCGCCATGAATATCTTTCCAGAGACGACGAACTCCATGACGATTGAGAATTTCGGTCACTTTTTCCTCATTAACCCAATACAAGACTTTACCATAATCATCTACGAAACCGGCATGCTGTGCCAAGAACCCTTGGTAAGAGCCGTAATAGCTCGGCTCGATGATATGAGTCGCAGCAAAGCAACTGTCCAGACGTCCATCAATTGGAGTCCCGGTGCAGTAGTAGAATCCCTTACAGTAGTCCATCAGTTTATAAAGTTCAGCTGAGGCTTTGCTGTTATAGGTTTTGTAGCCTAAATGTCCTTCATCTACAATTACTAAATCTATCTCTGGATGAAGATCAATTAAGTCAGTCCAATGATTTTTTAGAAACGTGAAACCTACGCAAAAAACCTTAGCATCTGGATCATCTATATAATTGATGTAACCTGTCTCTTGACAAGCATTACTATATGCTCTTCGTTTGTGGGGTCCCAAAACCTCGTGAGCTTTTTCCAGAACCACCACTTCCTCAGGCTTAAATCCTGTGAATCGTATAACCTCTAAGCGATTTTTGGAGCGAAGGTGATTGGGCTGCACAATAATTGTTTTTTTCGCTTTCTTTGTCCAATAATAATACGACAAAGCACAAAAAATAGGTGTCTTACCTGTACCCGGTTCGGAGATGTTCAGCGAACGAGGATTACGAATAGCAACCGCAAGGTCTGCTATCTGGGTTGCTTTAAGAGTTGCTGTCATAAATATTTTGCAACAAGCTTACCAGCTTCTGTGAGAGTTCCAGAGCGATAGTTGGAAAAACCTTGCTCTGCTAAATACTCCCAGAGGGCGGCTGCTTCTGCTCCTTTCGGTTTATAGCTACCATTAAGTGTTTGGATTTCTATTTTGATCAGATTTCTAGCGTAATATCTTGCTTGAATTTCTTCCATAAAAATTCTACAAAGCCTAGCGATGCTTTTGGACAGAAAGAATATTCCCACCGTCTAGTATATTGTTTTCCATTGAAAGTGTAACCGGTAAGAAGTTTTTGAGGTCTGGGGTAGCTATTATCCACATAACTCCTCCTTAAAGGACTTACAGAAATCAGATAATTTAATTGAGCTTGATCTTCTCCATATTTTTGTGATCATTTTACCTTCAAAGTAAGTTGTCACAATAATTGGAGGATAAAGCTCTGGAGCCATTAGCGCGTAAAATTTGAAATCCTTAAAAGGATGAATCATGATCTAATCCTTAGATTGGGGTGAAGTTCGGGTAACGATCCCGATACTCAGGCTTCACAAACCCGCGTGTATCCCTCAACACTTACAACACCATAAATTGGCACAGGCACAAAGACTCGAACTTTGCTCTTCGGTTTTGGAGACCGATACATCACCTCTAAATGCTTTACCTGCTCTACAGGTACCTCCTAAACCATCCACTCTAGTCATTTTACACTCACAAGGAGGACCATGAGGGCATCGTGCTGGGTAGATATACTTGGTAGTTCCGGAGAGATTCGAACTCTCACCCCGGCCCTTATGAGGGGCTGGCTCTACCATTGAGCTACGGAACTACAGATTTTCATAGACCTAATGAGCCAGTCAAAATGGGAGAACCAGAGCAGCGGGGAAATCCTCGAAGAGATTGGACATTCTAATTCTCCTAAAAATGGTCTGGAAGGTCAGATTCGAACTGACAAGGGATATTACTCCACCCGCTTCCAAAGCGGGACCGCTACCTGATTACGGGCCTACTCCCAGAGAAATTTGGCTGACCATGTAGGACTCGAACCTACCATATGCAGATTAACAGTCTGCCCCGTCCACCTTGTTCGGCTATGGCCATCATTGCTTGAAAATTTTGGTAGCGGGAGAAGGACTCGAACCTTCGACCTTCAACTTATGAGGCTGACGAGCTGCCACTGCTCTATCCCGCTACACCTAGTTTGATGCTTAAACCCCACAGGGGGTTATGCCATCGTATCTGCCTCAGAGATACTCTATGATTTTTCACGTTTCTCTCCTTTCCAGATTGAGTTGATAACTTTCCTTTAGAGGAAATTTTTATATGTGTCAACTCTTCATTTCAGCCCACTTACCTTGTTCATCATAATCGAAAGTTTTTTTGAATGCTACACCAGATTTACGGTGAAACATAACAATACCTTCTGGGTCCATGAAGCCGGGGGCGTGATAGCTTCCATTTTCCTTTAACATGGTCATTATGCCTTGAGCCGCACCATCCGGATTATTCAGATACTCATCTTGAATAAAAGTGTGAACAACCTCACAACATTGAGGACGATCTGGATTATCTTTCCAACGCAAGCTGTTGAAAAGTGCAAATCTTTTTTCTCCGCCAGTCAGCCCATAACCTCGCTTGATTCCAGAACCATACCACTCTCCGAAGTGTCGGCCTTCCCCTAGTTTGAAAAGCTCACTAACATTATGTGAAACAAATCGAGCAAAACCCATGTTATCCTTATCTAAGGATAACCAGCGGTTGCGCGAACCAGCAAATAGATAATAGCCCTCATGCTCTGTCAGAGCAGCTCCGGGTTCTGATTGATAATCAGCCTTAGGTCGCCAAGCAACCTGCGCATTAGTTCCATCAAGTTTTTCAGTTATCGTCCAACCCTGACTAAAACGAGTCAAACTAGAAAAGCGTTCAAAGTCCATTGATAATCTCCATCAAGTCTATTGGGGTGTAATTGATTTGTTCCATGCTCACACAACGGTAGCGAGGGTCTGAATAATTTCCATAGAAGATTTCTCCTACTTTTGACTGTATCAATTTATCATGAGTATGCCCATGCACATTTAATTTCCATCTATTCATGGATTGAGGGTGAATAGGAATATGAGACATGATCAACCCATGCTCCGGCTTCACGAGCCATATGTATCTCCTAAAACTGGTTCCCCGCTCAGGCCTCGAACCTGTTTCTTGGGATTCAAAGTCCCAGATTTTAACCAAATTAAACTATCGGGGAATGGAGCGGAATGCGGGACTCGAACCCGCTTCTTTAGCTTGGAAGGCTAAGGCACAACCCATATACCAAATCCGCAATGATGGAGCATAACGGAGTTGAACCGTTCCTAGCTCCTTGCAGGGGAACCGTCGGCACCCCCTCGGATGACCTTAAACTTGTATGTAATCAAATCTTCCTTTTACATTCTCGTTAAAGAAAATTCCAACTGAATTTGCTATGATCATAGATTCATAAATTGTTTTTGGAACCGCATCATATTCATAAACAAGTCCTGAGTTGAACTCCACTTCCAAAGTCTCTGTAGACTCATCATATCCCACAGCAGCAATATTTGAACTTGAGACCGATATTCTATCCATTTTCATTCTCCTAAATGGTGCCGGATTGAGGACTCGAACCCCATTCTTTCGCTTACAAGGCGACTGCATCCCCACTATTGCTCATCCGGCGCTGGTGTAGAAGGTAGGACTCGAACCCACATCTGCGAGGCTTCAACTCGCCGCTAAGACCTCATCAGCTACTTCTACATGGACCCCCAGACAGGATTCGAACCTGCATTTTCATCCAGTTATCCGTTTCTTGGTTCGTAGCCAAGGGGAATACTGAGGGATGGTAGTCCGTGAGAATTATGCTATCCCGACCTTCCCCTTGTAAGGGGGACGCTCTACTTCTGAGCTAACGGACCATTGGTTGTTCCAGTAGGACTCGAACCTACGACACAGCGATTATCAGTCGCTTGCTCTACCAACTGAGCTATGGAACATCATTCTTAACGTCAAAATATCCTTTCAACCAAATCCATTTATTTTTCCCTCGTTTGAAAGGACAATCTGAATGAGAAAGACCATTATATGCCGCTGATCTTCCATTGTTTTCTACTGAACCTTCATTCCAATGTAGCACATCATATCTCCTTTGGTCGGCCCGAGGGGAATCGAACCCCCATTTCCTGATTGAAAGTCAAGCGTCTTAGCCATTAGACGACGGGTCGTCTACCAGCTTAACTCAATTCTCAATGTAGGAGTTGGGTTTAGACTAGTAGAGAGGTTCAGCCGAAGCGAATCTCTCGTTCACGCACGACAGCGAACCCACCTTGGCGGGTCGCTGTCGTTCCAATAAAGGTTGCGTTACTAGTCATAATGATCAACCCATAGCAAGGTAAATGACCTATGTCAAGTGGAGCGACGAACAGGACTCGAACCTGCATGTTCTTGAGCCATTTCCGCCACCGTCGCTAAAGAAAGAAGTGGTGAACGGCCCTAGACTTGAACTCGGAACCCCCGACTTAAAAGGACGGTGCTCTAACCTATTGAGCTAGCCGTTCACGAATAAAAGCACCTTTGGTGCTGAAAAAACCATAACGATGCTTGGCTTGCTCTGCCCTAGCAAACGCACCGAGCAGAGTTTCTCTTGAATATGTTTCGGGACTCCATTGACCTTCTAGACCATAACAGGAACAATGTCCACCTGAAACATAATAGTATGTGTCTCCATTTCTATACAGAACATCAGCACTACCATCGCAACCATAAGCTTCATGATCATACTGAGCATATAGAACCTCATCTGGTTCTGGGTCGTTCATCGCAAATTCTCTTTGAACATCTCCCCAATTACTGAACAGATCATAATACATACTATTCTCCTTAAAAATGGTGCGCCTAGTAGGACTCGAACCTACAACCTACCGATTAGAAGTCGGCAACTCTATTCCAGTTGAGCTATAGGCGCAAAAACTATGGCCCGTTCTGTTCCACGGTGGGCCAAGCCGGTGTCAAGAGCAGTTAAGCTGCGAGACGAAGTGCCATTTCTGGCTGGTTATCATTGACAGTTATCAATGTTGATCTTTTAAGGTAATCACACCTACAACCTCACACTAGCTTATCCCGTCAGTCGATACCCTTTCACCCCCATTATGGTGGAGGTGGGCGCACTCGAAGCGCCGTCCTGTCCGTATTCACTAGTGGTCAGCGATTGTTCCTCAAAACTTCCTGCATAAACTTCTTAAAGTCGGCATCACTTCCGGTTCCTTTGCCTAAATTAGCAGCGGTGCAAACAAATTGCACATTTCCTTCTCCGCTGTCAACAGATAGTTTCACTCACCATATCCGTGAAGTTTAGATCAACCCCTAAAATCCACTTATGTGAAGGATACCTTGGAACCCAACGAGAAAACCTATGAACACTGCTAGCCAGCGCCAGTGGTGATTCTGATCTTATCAGGCGAAAAACCTTATCATCATGATCTTCCAAATAGCCCTTGCTTCTTTCCAAGTATTTTCCATTAAAAGAAATTTGACAAAGACCATAATCGAATCTCTGAGTTATATATTGAATACTCCAATTCACAAAAATTAGTTGGATTGGGGGAAGTCCTTCAACATCCATATTAGTCACTAATATAATTTCTCTCATAGATTCAGGATACCAAGCATCGGTATCATTTTGCTCAGGTTCTTTTCCCCCTAATAATTTGTTAAGGGCTGTAGCTTCACTTTCTGAGCCACAAGCTACAAAGAAATCTAAATCTTTTACATCTAGGCCATGATCTAAATCTCTTAAAGACCCTCCAGCAAGAACTACTTTAGAATGAATAGTTTGAAACTTAAGTAGAAGATCGACCCATTCTTTTGGAATGTCTTTTTCGGTAATCATCACACATCCCTTTCTCCGTCATACAAAGCAATAACAATACCAAATCGAGGAACACCGTCTGGTGTAAGTTCAAAATAACGAACGGTAGCAGTTTGAAAAGATTTTCCTATTAAACTTTCTGCATATTCCATTGTGCCTTTCAAGCCTGCACCAAATTCCTTACCATTTTTTGCTTTACAAACTACAGATTTAACCTTTCCAGACCAGTTTCCTATACCTTCTTCTAAAGAGAGAACGGGGAACTCATCTTCAAGGAAATCCTTACGCTTAAGGAGATTTTTGCTTCTTTTTTGTTCATAGGGAGTATCCAGACGTAGCATTGAACCTTCATAACCTGCTGCCACACAGGCACCATGGAAGGTGTTGAAGCGTTCTGAATCTTCGGGCTTACCCTCAAAGGCGACGGTTTCAACTTTCCAAATACAGCTCTCTTCGGACAAATATTGAAGAGACTGGTTAGCATAAGCAATTCGTATCGAGAAACGTCGGTCGGCCTTAGAAGGACAATCATATACATGATATTGCACTAGTCGGCCAGATTCGGCCAGTTCTTCTTCCGAAGGGTCTTGCTTTTTGCAAAGAGACATAAGCTTAGGAAAATCATCTTTCAATTCATGATTGTAAAGTTCTCCATCAAGAATTAGGTTTGGGTCAGTTTCAAAAGCTGGTTTCAAGGCCTCATAAATGTGAGGACACCCCAAAATAGCCTTACCCTGCCTAGAAAACAAACCTTGTCGAGTCGCAATACAGCGCATTCCATCGAGCTTTGGTTGAGCATAGACTGTCTGCCAAAGAGGAAAGCCGGAGTATTCTTTTGCCAGCATAGGTTTGAAGAAATGTGCTCCACTTTGAGCCGCCTCTGTTGATTTGTGATATTCTCTAGTCAACTTATGTTCATATTTTGAGGCCACTTCTAATTTAGCTTGATCTTCTGGACTAGTTTCATTTGCTTTACCGATGTTTTTGGCTTTTGCTTGAGTCCATTCTGAAAAAACCTCTACCCCTCCGGCTACTCCTGCCGCAGTCCGGTAACGAGAACCATCAATCTCCATTCGCCAAGTTCTTAAACCACCTTTAGTGTCATATTTGTAAAGTGTATCAGTCATTTAACGACTCCCTCAATTGTTTCAGCCAACTATTACGATCAAAAACTCTTTTGATTTCTTTCTCATTTTCATCTGTGAAAAATACAATATCTTTCTGAATTGAGATGATTTTATCTTCCAGCCACTCCGATGTATCTATTTTGGGAGCAACTCCCCAAAATTTGAAAGGCTCTCAGGCATTAGGTTTCCTTTCGAATATATGGGATAAGCATATGTTTGTTCTTATGAAAATTTTCTACAAAATTTGGGAGATTTCGAAACATATGAAGAACATTATCATAATTCTCCCAAGCAAATTCTCGAAAATGTCCGGAGGTTATGGAGGTGCAAACTTTCTCCAAAGCAATTTGAGCACTATGAAGATAGTGTGGAGCAAATCTATTAGGTATCTGGTGGCGTTCCAGAGCCAGAACAGCCGCTTCTTCGTAAACTCCTGCTAGTTGCAAGTGTTTTGGGCAAGTCTCAAACATTTTTCGAGAAGTCAGCACCTCATTACCTTGCGTTTTATAACTTTCGTAGGCTGGTTGTCCGTAAAGGGCTACTGTTAAGTGGATAGAATCATGATCATAAACCATATAATTATCTTCGGGATTGAAAAACTCATCCTTACTACGATTAAGATTGGGATGCTCATAATACAAGGTTTCTTTTTGACGCCTCTTAAAGAAATCCATATGTGCTGGCTCAATTATTGCTCCAGCCTTGCGCATCAAGTGAATGTCATTCATAGTTTTTCGGAAATGAGGAGAGTTTTTCTTGAATCTGTGAGTCATTTTCAACATATACAAAATGTTGAGATTTGGAATCCATGCTTTCAAATCTTGATCGAAACGTGTTTGGGAATGAGATAGTATTAGTCTAGCTAATTCCAGTCCAAGTCCTGAATCCCATATTAACTCGCAATCAAAAATTTGATTGCCTTTTTTAGCAAAAACATGATCTTTATCAACTACTGTGGGGTTGACTCCGAGATAGTCTTGGAAGTCAGGAAGAGTAGCAAGGACGTCAATGTCCTTGCTCTCCCGGCCCAAAATATGTTGAATTGAGTGTGAGCCTAAAATGATCATTAGCAATAATCCGTTGCCGAGCTACGCCAACCTCCATAATCCTCGGGAGTAACGTAACTACCTTCCCCATCATAGCGGCCTTCGTTTCCCACCCCGTAATATTGAGAACCACCGCTGCCTCTAGCTTTGGTCCAAGGCATATCATAAAAGCCTATCCGGGTTTTCGTTTCATCCGCTAATTTAGTTGCTTCATCAAGCAGGAGTTTCACTTCCTGCTTGATGGTAGCAATGCGAGCGAGCTTATCTTGGTCGAGCATTTAACAACCCATGCTCGAAGAGGACCAACCTTCATCGTCCCATTCGCTCTTTACAGGATTGTAACATAAACCTCCCGCCCCATAAGGCAAAAAGTTTAAGCCACTAAGATCAAACTGCAAACGACTGGTATCGGCTAAAGCCTGTCCCTCGGCGGCAAGTTGATTGATTTCTTTAACGATTTCCGCCATTCGGTTGGTGACGTCAGGTGTCACCTGCTCACGCAATTTCTTTGCATGAGCTTCAACTTCTTGCAATTCTTCTAAAGCTGACTTATTCATTTCATTCTCCTTAGCTAAGGGTTACTTTTACCACAGGTGCTTGTCCCCGAGTGATCTTCTCTTCTTTACGGACAACTCCCTGCTTAACCAAGTTTGCTTGGATGCTCTCATCTAGGCGGGCAAACACTGTGCTGTCAAGAGCAAAACTAAACATACCTGTAGGACGGTCAAAGGTTCTTTTTGTTACCGAGACCTTTCCAATACCAGTTGTGAAGGTTTCACCCTCGTCACCAACAAGTTCAATGAGACGAACCTTAGCCTCTACTAGAGAAGCTTCGGCTTTCTTTATACCTGCGGCAAGAGTTGCAATTTCAAGCGCAGTGCTTTGGGTCATTGTTGTCATTTCCTAATTCCTTTGTGATACGAATTTTAATATGATTAAAGGGAGTCACGGCCCGTAGGGTCGGTAATTCAGTCTCCCTAGCGAATGTGACCGAAAGTGGTCGATTACTTTTGAGCTTCTGCATCGAAGTCCAAAAGCGTTTAGCATGATCTTCGAGTAATGTCACAAGTCTCCTTCCATTTCAAAGTGCGTTCAATTTGACTAATTGTCCAATCATGAGAAAAAGGACGACGTTCTGCCCGACAGCTCTCATGTTTATTTAATCCAGTTATTTTGGATATTTGTTGACGACTCAAGCCCCGCTCACCCATAGTAATGAGAATATCTGCTAAAAAAGCTCTAAAAGGAGCACTTTGATTAGTCATTCCATAAGGGATGGTTAATCGAGGTCCTCCCTGATAATTTTTAGGCAAAATCCTTCTAAGGGCCACAGGGTGCGTTCCCAATATTTGAGCTATATCCTCAGGATGGGTTTGGTTCTTTATCAAGATTCCAATATCCGGTGTCTCTGAGATTTCGAGCAATTTCACAAATTTTACCGAGGTTGTTTGTTCGTTCATTTTTCAATGCCTGATCTAAAAGACTGTAGGTATCATTCTCGATAACTATCGAAATGTCCTTTATTGCCGACATATCTCCAACTCTTCGAAGATACTCCATACCCCCATCCACAGCAACAGCACCACAATTACAATAAACAAAATCGTGACGGTTCCTAGAAAATGGACTTGAATGACATTTCAAACAGATGATTTGATTAGATAAAATCCTCACAATTGAATCACAAAACCGGTGTCGTCCACCCGTCCCTTTCCTTTTGCTTTAAGCCCTACTACGATGCCTGAGGGGTCCGCAGGCCTATAATCATGTTCATCTCCATCAATAACTGAACGACCGAGATATGTTTCTGGCAATTTACCTGCAAACACTACAGCCACGTTCAGGGGCTGCTTTTCCGCAAACTTCTGATTGGTTTCATTCATAGAGAACGTCAAATGATAGTTTGAAGGGACTTTCTTCCGGTTATGGAGCTTAGTGTAGTCATAAAACTGACAATCCGGAAAAATATCAAATACTGTCACTTTTTGACAGTTTCCAGAATATTTAATCCGTTCTGCAACCCACTGATACAAATTAAAGCGAACTGATTCCCAACGAATATCCGATGTGCCATTTAGACGAATACTCGGGTCATAATTTTGACGCTTGCTCGACGCTACATGTCCTGCAAGTTCTAAGACAAGCATGTTCATGAACGCCTCCCTATTTTCGAAAAAGGCCTTTGTTCTTTTGATGCGAGCTTCGGTTTTATTTTTAAGATATGCCGGGTTTCCGGCAGTCATTAAGCAGCTTGCTCGACAACCTGCGCTAGACATAGGACAGGTCTGATAGCCGGATAAAGTGTGAGGCGCTAAGTGAAGCACGGCTCCTAACACTCCAAGTTTCTCGTTCTTTGCTACTTTAGGGTTGGCACCCTCATTGGTTAGGAGAGAATTAACCCCTAAATTTTCCTTAATCTGTTTGAGATTTAGATACATTATTTTTCTCCTTAAAGTGCTCATTCATCCTTTCAAAGACAATGGCAGAGACTTTCATAGTTACTTCAAGCGGGGGCTTTCCAAATAGCTTCTTCCAAAGATAATTGCCGGGAGTTTATTAAGAAATTCTTTTTGGAGGTGGGTTCTGGAGCAGTCGAAGGTTGACGGTCAACCTTTGGTGTTTGAAAGCCGTTCAAAAACTCATTCAACTCCTGTTGTGAGGTAGAAAGCTCAATCTTTGAATAAGATTGATCATCGCTAGTGGCTTCTATTTGAGTCCTAACATAGAACCCATTCCCCCCATTTATGGGCTTTCATGATTATTGCCATATATAATTGTTTTTACAGGACGAGCTTTTACCTCATTCAAATATTTTTGGGCTAAAGCTCTTGCTGAAGTGACTTGTTTCCAAAGCCAGATAAAGCTACCTCCGTTTATAGCATTAACGATCAAAGATAGCGCCAAGAGTTCGTGTATACAGAAGTGCATTTCATTTCCTTTTTGGTGAATAGATGCATAGAATTATGAAAAGAGTTCCAATAAGAATTGTTGCAAAAATAATTCTGTCTAATTCGTTCCTATTTAGTTGGAAGCATGAAGTTATGACTAAACCTCCAACCATGATAAATAATCCTAAGGCCGTGAGTTTTTCTCTCCAAGTCAATTTTTATCTCCTAAAATTCAAGATCATCTTCTGACCGACCAAAGTTGTCCCAAAGAAATTGTCTAAGGGGCATCTAATTTCTTCTTTAATTCTTCTGTCAAATTAAACTCTACAGAAATAATCTTGCCTAAATTTCTCTCAGAACCATAGTAAGTGCGAATGTAACTTTGATTCTTTTCTGACCAATCTACTATTCCACCAGAGTGGGACGAAATGCTTATTGTTCTATCTTTATTTATAGACCAAAATTCATCACACCAAATTTTACCATTTGTGAAATTGAAAACTGGCATTCCAATGAAGTCACCATCCTCATCAAGAAATTTTTCTCTATTATCTAGAAAATCTTCTGCACTTATAGTTACTTCATCCCATTCTCGATGAGAGACCTTATGTTCTACCGAATATTTCATAATCTGAACTCCAAAAAGGTTGACCGTCAACCTAAGGTTGACGGTCAACAAGTCGCCCTTAAACAATAGTGATTTGACGTCCAGAAGGCTGGAGAGTCACGACAGCACCATTCTGGTCAAAACCTATGGTGTCCCCCAAACGATTTTTAGTCCGTTGCTTGGTCCCATCAGTGAAAACCAATATGATTTCTGCCCGATCTGTAACCGAGGTTTCAAGGTGAGCTACAGTCTTACCTTTGCGGGTAGGAACTTTGTAAACCCCCGATTTAACGTCTTTGAAGACTGTCTCAGTCTCGGCAGCAGTAACTTCACCGATAACCTCATAACGGCAGCAACGACCCTTGCTGATATTATAATCCTTCGGAAAAGCGCCCACATCACGAGGATTGACCTTGACCATCATAATTCGGCTACCACCGTGAATGTTACCGTAATGAGGTAGATACTCGTTCGAGCAGAAATGTAGTCCATTCGAGCAAGTCTGATTTGGGTCCTCGTTGACTTGGTTGCGAGCAACCTCCACAACCTGACCTACACTGTTATCAAATTTTCCAGTGTAGTGGTCTCGATAATCGTTACGGACAATCTTCCAAGCAATAAAACAACCATCGGGGGTGATTGGCAACTTAGACCGCTCTAGCCACTCATACAGCCCTTCTACAGCACGGAAAGAAGGGTTCTGCATGACATTCTCCATGAATGCAATCAGGGGCTTAGCGAAGCCTTCACGACCCTCTTGAAGCAACTTGATGATACGTTTCGCCAAACCGTTGCTAACCGGACGGTCGCCATAAAAAAGCTGATCGCCTTCAACCCTAACAACACCTCTCCCAATAGTATTGATGGTGTCACGAATGCTCATTAGGGTTACAACTGCCTCGATATCTCCCTCGGCATAGGCATCCTGAATAGCCTGATAGTTTGGGTGGTCGTTAGCGACGGTCGTAACCTTAGTGCCAATGACTACGGTGCATCCCGTCGAATTGGCAATCAATGCAATATTTTTCATTTTGTGTTTCCTTTCTTGATACGTTCAACTTCTGCTCTTACTTCAATCAACGCAGCTTCGTAGCCTTGCTGATACTCACTATCTGCCGGGTCCTCATAAGTTTGGATACCCCGATCTAGGTATGCTTCAATTTCATCCATTCAGTTTCTGCTTAAAACAACATATTCCAGAAAGCTGTGGAGAGTTTTCTGGCGCTATAATCGCCAAGTGTAGAAAGTTCAAACAAAAACGGATGTTTTTTCCGTGCTTGGTCAGCTAACTGCTTAATTTTAGCCAATTGTTTTTCATAATTCACACCTAGCAAATCGTTACGAACGATAGAATTTCCGCTATCCGTAACATCTTTGAACTCGGTCCGCAAGGCGTTTAATTGCGCCAAGGGGCCTCGCTTTGGAAATTTATTGAGCTTTGACCATGTATCGAGTTGGTCACCGAAACTATTTTGGGCGCTATTCTCCCATTGATAATATGCTTCCGCCCAAGGTAATCGCGCATGTTTGGCTCGATATTCGGTTTTAACTTTTTCAACAGCCTCATCAACACTCACCCATAGAGGATTGTTTTCCACATCAGAATTTTCAAAGTCTGTCTTATTTAACCACGCAATGTTAGCCGGGTCGGCCAATAGGGCCGTCCGAATATTCTTGTCGGTGGACAAAGGACTAAAATTATCCATGCAGACATAAAGCCCACCATCCGTAGGTAGAGAAGAAGACACAGTAGATGACCCACGATACGGCGCTCTAGTTCCAAGATATCTAGTTCCAAGATATACTTTGAAAGGCCGAGCGGTATAATTACCGGTGCTAGGCGCTCTAAGAACTTTAAGAGGCTCATAATTGGATAGTCGATCTACCATGTTTTGGGGAGGACACCCCAATTCCTTCAAAAATTCTACCCAATTAAGATTGCTTTTCTCACTCTCGTCTCGAAGGACCAAAATACGTTCTCCTGAGTGATCTTTAATACACTGACGCAACCTTAATATGGGTTTATCTTTTGCATCATCTATCACAATTCGATCAATTGACCGAGGTTGGAAAGAGCCTGTAGGGTCCCACAGCCGAAATTTAGGATTTTCGGCTTGTGTGGTAGGCAAATTACGAACATTATCACTGTAACCAAATGAACCGTAAAAAATTACAGAAATGGGATATTTTTCTGAATCTGGTTTACGAATTTCAGTCGAGAAACTCTCGCCCTGATATGTTGCATATTTCTTTATCATCTTATATCTGGTAGTATAGGATGCTTCCTTACTAAGTGCTTCTGCCAATTTTTTCTTAGCGTCCCAAAGACTATCGGCTTCTTCGAAAGATTTAGAAATTTGTTTTCCAAATTCTTCTCCGATGCTTTCCATAATCTTGTTCAGTTTCTCATACAGAGCATCATCATGTGTGACATGCTCACGAGAAAGAGCAATATTGGCCTCCCCAATCGGCAAGTAAATATCTATCCCAAAGCTAGCAAGATCAACTAACTTCTCATATTTGGATTTTTGATTATAACTCATTTCCTGAATATTAAGAGGATATGCTACGCCACCGATAATAATTTGGGAGCGTCCAGAACTAAGGTTCAGACCCCAATTTGGCCCACGACTATCATAGTGAACCGGAGTGAGTTCCAGAACAGTGTTTTCTAAACGTGGTAAAGGGTCGAAATACTGAAAAGTATCTATGACAACATCGTTGAACGCTTCAATGTCGTCCTGACGAACAGGAAAACTAACTTCAACACCATCTGGTTCGTGGGTGTTGTCCTCAGCCAAAAATGCGATTGCGGGACAACCAGTTTCGTCTTTGAAAACGGAATAAATGCGAAGCACCCCACTTTGGTAGCATTTAATAGAATACTGCTCAGTGTAAGCAAGTGGAGCCTTCGACCCAATACCAAATCCGCCGATGAAATCGTTGGAATTTTCCTTGGTAGAGGCGTCTGTGAAAGCCATAAATTTATTCATCATAAATTCGTGACCCATTCCTGTTCCATAATCTCGCACCTTGGCAATCGGGTCTAACCTCGAGGGTAAGGTGATTAGGGGAGAAGTTGTATTCCCATTGATTTTCTGTGCATCAATCCCATTGCTAACGAGTTCCCGCCAAATAGCTACATATTTGTTAGCATAAATTTGATCAGCAAAAAAGTTAAACAGCTTTGCGGATGCTTTGATTGTAGCCTGTGCTACCTGTCCCACTCCGTCAGTGTGGACAGCAGTTGCTTCTGTAATAGTTTTCATTTTCTACTCCTTAAGGGGTTGACGTCAACCTTTTATTCACTCTGTTTCGGCCATAAATTCGATCTAAAAATTCTTCCTTACCAACAATTCCATTGTTCTTGACTGGGGTTAGAGAATTTCTTCCGGTAAATTTGAAATCGCAAATAGTGGTGGGTTTTAGACCGTATTCCGCTTCAATTGAGCGTTGTGTTCGGCCCTGCTTAACCAATTCATTGAATATTGCTATGGCCCATGAGGGGTGAGTGTGTTGCTTATTGGGGTTACTTCTTTGATAATAATAAAGCAATTCCTCGGGTCCAATAAATTGGAGGTTTCTAATTCCAAGTTCTCTCCAGTGAGGTGGATTTTTCGGGTTAAGAGCAATCTTCCTAAATCTTACCATATACTTATCAGAATTGAGTCCTCGCTTTGCGAACTGATAAGCTATCCAAGTTCTAGGCAGTTCTGGAGTGAAATAAATGGCTGTGGCGTGCATTCTCTCTTCTTCGGTATAAGCTCTAGTGCTACCTTTACCATCTCTCAGAAATTTTCTCAAAATTGAAGAACGCTCAGGATATTTGGAAAGAAGCCCAAACGATAATAAACGAGGGCTAGGCACTTTCTTTAACTTTCTGTAGGAAAGTAATAATTCCTCTGGCATTCTTTTTCAAATTGAGGCTGATGTCAGCATCTGGTTCAGTTCCAGTTATCAAAAGTGTAGCAGCGTATATGGCTGCTTCTTCTTCACTATCAAAAAGTTTCTCTTGATACTTAAATTTTTCTACTTTCGAAATAGTTTGCATTACTTTCTCCTATCTCAAAATCGGGACTATAATACATTTCATCCTCAACCTTTAATTGGCCTGTGCCGCGACAATTCTCACAATCGGTCAATATGTCCCCTTGCATATGTCCAGCACCGTTGCATACAAAGCAGTTTTCAAATGAGACGCACATCGACAAGTTCTCCTTTCACGAATACTGCCTCTACATTTTTACGACCAGTGTGTTGATCTACAGAGGCTTGCACATTATAACGCAGAGCAATAATCTTGCCCTCAGGATAATCCGGCCTATAATTGTGAGCCTTTTCGGCAACATTAGTTATCACTCTTTTAAGGCTTCGACCCTTACCGATTTCGATGAGGGCCTTTTCAATTATTTTTCTCACAGAACCAATCCTCCAACTAATCCGCTGATCGCTATGATGCTCATATTCATTCCTACAATGTATGCAGCTTCGACCGCCAGATTGTTCCTTTTACGATTTTCGAAAGCCATTAAGGCCCCACAACTGAGCGCACCTAAAAGTAGTCCAGTCAACATTTCAATTCTCCTATCAATAAGATTTATCAGTTTTCGGGCCGTGGTTGGTTCGCACTCCAATCGGAACAGGGGATAGAGTTTGGGCCACTACTCGCCACGCCTGACGTTCAGCTTCTACTACTGACATGTCTGGTTTTGCAATGACAAAGGTTGACGTCAACCCTTCAACTTTAGCCGAAATACGCTTGTTGCGGACTGCAATAAATCCTACAGTTCGGGCATTCTACCTTGCACGACGAGCAGCCAGTGCTTCTTTGTGAGGAACATCCCGGCGGCGGTCGGCGTAAATGTGTTGCTGGTTCTGGTTCTGGTTCATTTTACTTCTCCATATTTATCAATAAGTTCACAGATTTGGTTTTGAATGTGGGACAATAATCGAGGACAGTTATTTTTCAAATCAGCAATTCCTGTTCCTACCCCATCCTCTGGCCATACTACGGTTCCTCCGGCTTTTAGGTGCCGTTTAATTTTTACAAAAGCACAAAAGATAGAGGCTCGCAAGCGCCAATAACTTGCGTCAGAAGCGGGTTGTGATGGGGAAATAAGCGTTGGGATACCCACCGCATTCGGACAACCTCGGGCAGAAAATGCCTGACCACCCATACCGACCCGGGCTAAATTATCTCCAAAAATATAGAGAGTTTCAAGATCGTCCATTATCTCTTCCCGAGAGTAGCGTTTAACGATTTTGATAGGCATTATAAAATCTCCTTAAACGTAAGATAAAGCCTGAACCGCTAAATTGGCTAAGTCTAGAACCCCTGCGTTGTTGGCGTTGGCGGCGGCGATGGTGGCGAAGTTGGCGGCGGCCTCGGCGGCGGCCTTGGTGGCGAAGTTGGTGGCGGCGAAGTTGGTGGCGGCGAAGTTGGCG